>JBHPLC010000035.1:0-24794 GCA_042564455.1 Candidatus Zhuqueibacterota bacterium
GTGCCGCGGCGTAGATCCCGCCTGAGCTTTCTCTTATTAGTCCTGCAATAAAACCTACCGGAAGTGTCAGAAAGAAAAAACCTATACTGAGTCCATACTGACCGGTGAATGGATTAAACGGATTCAGAAGATGCAGAAAAGCGAACAGAAATGCTGAAAAAATCAATGCAAAACCGAACTTTGTATTTCCAATACTGAACCGTTTTTGAAAAACAGAATTGAGTTCACCCTGAACGAATCCCCGGTACAGGAATTCTTCTCCGAAACCGGAAAAAATTATCTGAAATATTATTGTATCCAAAAGGAAGTTCGGAGCCTGTTTTACTAAACTCAGGTTTCCGGCGACAGCATCACCGATCAAAGGAAGAAAAATCATCGGCAGGGCAAGAGCAAAACCAAATTCCATATCTCTTTTAATGTTTTGAGGAATCAATCCATAAAGACGTGCTTTTGACCTGTTAATTATAATGTAAACAATCGGAACAAAAATAAATATTATATGACTTATATAGTTCCAGTTGAAGTGTTCTTTCTGCCATGTACTGACCGGAGTTAATGGTAGTATACGGCATACTGCCTCTATTAATATTATAACAGCGAGTACCTGTAAAACTTTTGATCTGCGATCTTTTGAGGGAATTTCTTTATTTGGTTCTGTCTCTTCTATAAATTTCTCCTTTGAGAGAACATTTACACTGATGATTTTAAGAAAAAATCTAATGAGGATTCCAATTATTTATCTTTTACGGATGATGTTTTAGAATGTTACCGGAATAAAACGTTTCCAGTGCGGTTAATGCCGTGCTGTGGAGATAACAGTAGAGTCATATTATAAATATTGTATAAAGATAAATGGGGAATATTTTATCTGATTAATCCTCCCCTGAGATCATTTTGGTTTTACATGACGGGCAGATACCATGGGTAAATTTTGATCCGGTGATCTTTGAAATATATGTTTGAACTTCCTGCCAGTATCCATCATCATCCCTGATATTGTGACACCATGCGCACATGGGGATAATTTCTCTTAAATTCTGAATCTCTGACATATAGTCGGTCAGCTTTTTATTTTCATCTCCGAGAACCTGATTCATATAAGTAAGTTCAAGGTTATACTGTATAACATCCCGGAATTTTATTATCAGCTGCTCATAAACCAGAGAATAACTGTTGTCTTTATTATCAAGAACACATATGGTCCCGAATGGGCTGCCATCGGGATAGTGTATCGGGAATCCAAGATATGATATCATATTCAATTTCACATCGGGATTATTTTTCCAGTGTTCATCAGTAAGAGCGTTGGGCACTAACAGTTTATTTTTGGTATTTATTACCGTTTCGCAGTATAGACCCGAACCCAGAAGATGTTCTTTATCCCCGACCTTATAGGGATTTCCTTTTGTATCACTTGAAAGGAACACTTCGATATCCGATTCAATAATTCTCATTATCAAGCCTGCGGGAACATTAATTACAGTCGCCATTATATCTATTATATTCTGCCATTCTTTGATAACTCTTTCCGGAAGCTCCATCTTTTTTTCCATAAGACACCCCAATTACATAAATTTCAAATAACTTTCGCATCAAATTAGTTTATAATATTTTAATAAACAAAATTATGACACCGAATAGTTTCATGATCCTTTAGGGATAATGAAAAAATATAGAATAAACTGTATCAGGCTTTTATCTGATCAGGTAGAATTTTCTCGGATAACCGTCAAGGAAGTTTCCACCTGATTCAGTAAAAATTATCGTCTCTTCAAGCCCCAGTGAAACCCGCGCATTGTTCCATTCCGGTATTTGAGCGGCTACACTGAACTCCATTGCATATGCAGTGTTGAAATACAAAGGATGTTCACCCGATCCGGGGACAAATTCCTGTTTTTCCGGCATGCCTATCATTGTTCCCGAACCATGACCGTATGGTCCTATCGGGTGAGAGTAAATCGTTGGATTCAATCCTTCCGAAGTTCCTCTGTCAATTATAGATTTCAGCATCTGATTTCCGGTAAGTCCCTGTTTCATAGCATCCAGGTGAATTTCCTGAAGCCTGTTGCCCCGCCGCAGGAGTTCTTTAATACCTGCAGGCGGTTCTGTCTCTCCCTGACGCAGCACATAAGCATTATGCTGCATGTCGGTGCATAGACCCAGGTATACTATACCGATATCGCAGTGCAGAATATCTCCGCGGCGTATGACATTGTCATTCCTGCCATACTTCTCCCTGTCAGCCGGTGAACGATTAATATCAATGGAAGGCTGGAACCAGGTCTGGAGTCCGAGACCGTTAATTCTATCCCTTATCCACCATCTGACATCATCTGAGGTAGTCAGGTCGGGAGTAATAACTTCGTTGGAGAAAAATTCTGCGATAATTTCATGGGCAATTCCAGTCAAATGTCTGTATAGACTGACTTCCCGCGGACTGCGTGTTTCGTACCAGCCGATACAGACTTTCTCTGCCGGAACAAGACGGTCTATATATTTCTGATCGAGTGCCTGTTCAAGTTTATCCTTATGAAACGCTGACAGGCCGTTCCCATGAGTAAAATCGTCATGGTAATCATAATGGGGAGCGTAATTGATACCGATCTTTTGCGGATCATTCTGTCTGATGTAATCTGCCACAACATTAAACTGTTCATTTGCACCTTTTGAGCGGTCTGTAAAAATATTAGTATACATGTATCCTGCAGATCCGGATCCGTGCCAGTTTGCAGTCAGTTTTTTAAATCCGTCCGGGCTGTCATGAAATATTAATATAGAAAGACGGCGCGCACACATAATCGGTTCCGGAACAAGGGACATATAAACAGGATCCTCATCGTATTCGAAACAGATCACCAGCCACATATCAATTCCTTCGCGTCTCATTATTTCAGGGAGGATATTATCAAGACGGTATTCGAGAATCTCATTATAAACTTCTGCGCGTTCACGCAGAGGCAGAATGTTATTAATGTCACCGGCATGAGCCATTTCCCAGTTTATCCTGCTTTGCGAATATACTTCTTCGGAAAAACTTAAGAGTAGAATAAATACTATTGACAACAAAGTTACTTTCTTCATTCTTACGCTCCAGACTAATTGATTAATTTAGTTTTTAAAATTCAATTGTTTTTGACGGTCAATTTTCAATGATCCGGTATTCCTGGATACACATTTCATTTACGTTCTCAATAATGAACAGACGGCTGCCGAAAATTCGTATTTTAAATGATTTAAAGCTGACCGGTACAGGTATCGAACCAAGAAATAAACCTTCGGAGCTGAATATGTGGAAATCGAATATATTGCCTTCTTTCTCTATTGCCTGCTGCCGATTGTTAAGAATGTCAATATTTAAGGTGACTACCCAGACCCTGTTTTCGCTATCAATACCTGTAGATGTTGAAACAGGAATAAAATGAGGCGATAGGCCACGCCCGGTGTCCATCCACTCTGGTTTATCAGTTGTTTCAAATTTTAGCGGACGGTCGAAAGAAGATATGTGTTTTCCTTCTGCAGAATATTTATCGATCCTGTTAAGGTTGTCAAATGAAATATATATATTATCATCTTTATCAATATCATACGATATATAATTTGCTTTCTGTGTTTCAATGGGATCATCAAACATTACCGGCGGTGCAATTCTATTGATAATTGTTCCGTCCTTTTCTGAAAAAACTATCACCAGCTCGTTATTCTGTGAAGCATAGTTCCAGTTGCCAATTTGTCTTCCTGACAGTTCGATTATCCTGTCATGAATAAGACCGCCAGTACTGAAATGTCTCAGGTGGGTCATGTCATTTATGCCCCTTACCCGGTCCAGCGGTGTTCCGTCGATGAGGAATTTTTGGACAACAACATTTGAATATACAACAAAAAGAGTGTCATTATGAATATCCATACATCGCAGATCACCGGAAAATTCACCGGGACCCTGCCCCTGTCTGCCAATAGTTGCCAGGTATTCTCCATCTGATGAAAACTTCTGGACACGGTGATTACCAGCGTCAGCAATATAAGTATTGTTGTCGGAATCAACTACCACATCGACCGGGATATGCAGCAAATAATTTGGATCGGTTCCATCCATGACACCGATCTTCCGGACAAACTCCAACCTTACTCCGGGATTTTCATCCCATAACGAATCATAATTGCGGATATATTTTACACCATTGATATCTTCAATAACATGGTTTGAGGAATCAAGCGAACATGAAGAAAACACAAAAAGAATCAACAAGGAAAACTGAAATAGACATTTGAATTGCATTTGTTACCTCATTTTCGGCAAGACTACTCAAATATATCCATGGATTTTAAAAATGTCAAGGAAAAGAGAATAATCTGAGGAGCTTTGAAACAGGTTGATTTTGAAAAGACAACATATTATATTTAAGTTTATATACCTCTCATTTCTTAACACCCTTGTAATATAATCTATTATGACAATTAAAACACAGATCGATAGAAATAAAGAAATTGTTATACATTGTGTTACCGGCCACATCAATTTACAGGATATTGTTGATGCTTTCGAAGGTCGCAGTGGTAGTCCTGAATATAATCCAAATTATAATGTTCTATGGGATTTGACCGGATTGGATGCAAAAACTATTGGAACTGATGAAATAATTGAAATTGCCAATGAAATTAAAACTCGCCTTAATGAAAGAAGCTCAGTTTATAAAGTGGCGTTTCTTGCCAACAGTGATCTTGTATTTGGACTTACACGAATGTATGAATCGTTTGTGAGCAATGAACGTGTAAATACGCATATTTTCAGCAAAATTGATGATGCGTTAAAATGGCTCACAGAAAAGTAGAGAATTTTTATTCAAATAGTGTATCCATCCGAATTTAATACCCACAAAATTTTGGTTAAGGTGAAAAACATGAAAGAAAATATCAAAGAATTCAGCAGGCGTGATTTTATCAAATACACCGGCCTTGGCGCTGCTGCATTAACTTTACCGTCATATTCAAACGGATGTAAAGGATTTACCGGAGCGAATAAGAGACCGAATATCATTTTCATCATGTCTGATGACCACGCAGTAAACGCAGTCAGCAGTTATGGCGGGATCTTAAAAGAGTACGCTAAAACTCCAAACATTGACAGGATCGGGAGTGAAGGGATCCGATTTGAGCAGAGTTTCTGCACCAATGCTATCTGTGCGCCGTGCAGAGCTGTGCTTCTGACAGGTAAATACAGCCATGAAAACGGCCTGCTCGACAACAGCGATGAATTCGACGGTTCTCAGATGACGTTCCCGAAGCTGCTGCAGCAGAACGGCTACAAGACCGCGATGGTGGGAAAATGGCATTTGAAGACCGATCCTACGGGCTTTGATTATTGGAATGTTCTGCCCGGCCAGGGAGATTATTATAATCCTGTTCTGATCGAGATGGGTGAGCGAAAGAATCATAACGGATATGTGACCGATATTATTACTGATACTGCATTGAACTGGATGAAAGGAAATCCGGCCGAAGAGCCCTTCTGTCTTCTTCTTCACCACAAGGCGCCCCATCGCAACTGGATGCCGGATAAAAAACATCTGCATCTGTTTGATGATGTTGATCTGCCTGTTCCTGAGACATTTTTTGACGATTACAGCACAAGAAGCGAGGCAGCCAGACATCAGACTCTTTCTATCATTGAGGATATGAATCTTCATTGGGACCTGAAACTGAAACCGGGAGAGAATACAGAAAATTTACGAGGTCTTGAACGAAGCTGGAGGAATAAGCTGCGGAGGCTGGATGAAGACCAGATGGCTGCCTGGAATGAAAAGTATGACCCGTTAGATAGATCTTTCAGGGAAGCGAACCTGAGCGGTGAAGACCTTGCTGTGTGGAAATACCAGAGGTATATCAAGGATTATCTGAGATGTATCATATCTGTGGATGAAAATGTGGGCCGGGTGCTCGATTATCTCGATGAAGCCGGTATTGCGGACAACACTCTGATAGTTTATACATCAGATCAGGGATTTTTTCTTGGTGAACATGGCTGGTTTGACAAACGGTTCATGTATGAGGAATCTCTCAGGATGCCTTTACTGGTCAGATATCCGGACAGGATAAAAAAGGGAACTGTAAATTCCGATATGGTTGTAAATCTTGATTTTGCACCGACTTTTCTGGATTATGCAGGAGTTCCGGTACCGGAAGATATGCAGGGGCACTCGCTGCGTCCCGTTTTTGAGGGAAATACTCCTGACGACTGGAGGACATCCATTTATTACCATTATTATGAATATCCTGCAGCGCACCGTGTAATGAAACATTACGGCATCAGGACAGACCGATATAAACTTATTCATTTTTATGATGAAATAGACGAATGGGAACTTTTTGACCTGCAGAATGATCCAAATGAGATGAATAATTTATACGGAAATCCGGAGTATTCGGATATAATCAATAAGCTTAAAGAGGAACTTCAGGAACTTCGTGTGCAATATGGCGATACAGGATGATTGCGAAAAAATCCCCCTTTAATTCCCCCTTTAAAAAGGGGGATTAATAAGAGGTAATTCTCCATTTCCAAAGGGGGAATAGAAAAGAGATCCCTTCAAAGGGGGCTGAAGGGTGGTAATTCCTATTTTAAAAGTGGTGCGGAGAGGGATTTAATCAAGCATAAATCTACAAATAAAGTAAATTATTAAGCAATCCTAAATTTAACCGGATAGTTATTACCTATTACATATTCACAAAAAAACCACTCTTTTCCAGAGTGTTTTTTTATTGCACTGATAGATTTTTTACGTTATATTTCAAAAAAATGTTTTTATATACTGCTTAGGCATAGTTCCCTATTATGATATTATCGATTCACCGGCAACCAGACCTAAAGGTGCATAAAGGAATTTAAAATGAGTTGGCGATTTATTACAGGATTAACAGTTGTTCTACTTTCTATTTGCATGATAAAAGGGATTTCATCTGCGCAGATACCCTTCACATTTCAAATTGAAAAAGAAGGTGTAATAAACACAAACACAAAAAGTGAACCTTTCAATGTTCGACGTTATTTATCTAATAATGTAAATATAAATTCAGGAAGTCTAAAAGGAGCATCAAGGAACTGCATTGTTATTACCGGTCAGGGTAAGCAATTGATCCTGGAATTCCGGGAAGATTCATTATTTCCATTACATGAAGTTGACTTTGACTTTGAGCCTATCACGATGGGTCCAAGATTTCCAATGTCCGTAATTGGAGATTTTAATAATAACGGTATTGACGAAATAATAATCGGTCTGAGTAAAAAAATTCTAAAAACAGAATGGGAGGATAATCAGTTTATAACTGTTGAATATGAATTTCCATACTATACTTATGACTGTATTACAGGAGATGCTACCAATGACGGTGTTGATGATGTGATTATCGCATGCCTTCCCGAACCGATCTATGATGATCCGGAAAGAGCAAGATATGAAACTTACCGGATCGTACTACTTAACTTAATTAATGATGAATTAGAGATAATATATGACAAGAAAGAAGATCTTGACATAGGAATTTCTACAGCTATCCCTCCCGACTTTCTTGTTTGTGCAGCAGATCTGGATAATTCCGGAACAAATGAGATTGTTATTTCAGAAGCTCAATCGGATATGAGTACGACAGGATATAGATCATTCAATTGGAATAAAGAATCAAGGTCATTTTTAGCGGTAAAGAATTTCAGGATTGATGAGGTAATTGGATTTCTATTTCCGTTTACTAATAATGGCACAACTTATATTAATGCCACAGAATACCTAAGAAATGAAAGAGGTAAATCAAGACAATCAATTTTATTGATCAGAGATGAAACCAAATATAAAGAAACAATTCCATTTGATAAAGAAGCGGTATATGTATATTTTTCCGATACTGGATTGGAGGGTTTCCTGGAATTATCAACAACATCCACTGATGGAAATTTAAGTATAAAATACAGGTATTTTGTTTTAGTTAACAGATAAATGATTATTACTTCCTGGGAGTAAATAATGTTCTATTACAAATTTGTTTTTTTCCATCTGTTCGTATATTTTACTGCGTTTTTAGTTTTGACCCTGAACGGCTTTTTTATGATCAGGGAGAAGAGTTTCCGGCATCCGCTCAAACGCTCAAGACACATTGAGGGTGTACCAGCAGTCTTTTCCGGAGCTTTTCTTATTATTATAGGTATCTACTGTCTGATGCTTATAATTGCACCATTCATTTTTGACAGTCCGGATCAATCCCTGATAAAATGGTTCTGGTGAGAGGCTTCGCCTCCGTTCATTTTCGTCTCTTTTGAAGCTTCGCTTCATTTCGAAACTTCGTTTCTCTTTTTTTTGCATTTTAATTTGATTTCCGGAGCATAGCGGTTGGTTTTTCTGTTGATTATTTTAAAATAATTTGTTATAGTTTTTTTATATATGATTATACTTATGCAGAGAATTAGAAGGAGGATTTTCAAATGAAACAGGGAATAATAAGGGAATTTGACAGGCAGAAATTCTTCGGATTTATTGAGCTGGACGGTGAACCTGATATATTTTTTCACGGAAATGACGTAGAACCAAAATGGAGAACCAGTTTAGGTGTTGGAGATATCGTTCAATTCAATGTCGCAACAGATATAAAAGGATTAAAAGCAATAAAGATCAGAAAAGTATAAAACTGACGGATCGATCCGGGAGTAAGCGACAGTCTTCAGAAAAAAGCTGTAGCCTGCACATTGGAGTACACAATTTTACAGATATTTATCATTTGTTTAACAGTGATTTTTTTAGATGCGGTGTCATAGCTATATAATGCGATCTCATAAAAAAAATGATGTAACTTATTATGATGTGGATGTAATCGTTACAGTTTCCGGAGGATATCTGAGCTCATTTAAAATGGATTTTGTTCCCGATCAGATAAGAGAGGGATATGTTTACAGGATAAAAAGGGGAAAGGATATTTTTCCCGTTGTTGAAAAATACAGACTCGATCTGGTGGTGTACGGAAAGTAATCATTTCATTTAAATTTCCCTGTTGTGTTAGCAGGGAAATTTTTATATATTTCCTCTTGATCAGTTCTGCAATAAATCTCAACATTTGAACATAAAATTTTCTGAGGAGGAAATCTCCATGAGAAAAACAATTATCGCGTTATTATGCGTAATCCTTGTTTCTTCCGCTGTTTTTGCTCAGCCGAGCGGAAAGAAATTTATGACAATGCGCGAATCACTCCTTCTACCGTCCTGGGGCAGTTACAACTGGTCACCTGACGGTTCTATGATTGCTTTCACAAAGTCGGTCAAGAACGAGGAGGATTTTTCGAGTGTCAATCATATCTGGATCTATGATGTCTCTACCGCAGAATCGTGGCAGTTGACGAACTCGCATAGGGGTGAAAGCGGGATCCAGTGGCTTCCTGACGGACGGATATTATTCAGTTCTTCCCGGGACGGATCCAGTAAACGGTATGTAATATCCCTGAAAGGCGGAGAAGCTGTTCCGTTCTATGAGGACGAAAAAGCACCCTCAGGTGGATCTTTTTCGGATGATTTCAAAAAGGTGGCATACACAAAACGCACTGAGCGTCCCGATAAGAAAGAATGGGATGAAAAGGTCGAGAATAAAGACGATGCCTATTACCACGAGCAGAAACTGACCTGGTCTCATATATGGGTGTACGACATCGATTCGAAGGAGCATAAACAGATAACGACCGGTGAGTTCGATAACAGCGGTGCCACATGGTCACCTGACAGCAGATGGATAGCTTTTACATCCAACCGCAGTCCGGAGGTTTGGCGTGAAGACAACAATTCCGACATCTGGATCGTATCATCAGACTCCGGTGCTGTAAGGCAATTGACAACGAATGAAGGACCTGACCGGGGACCTGTTTTTTCACCGGACGGAAAGACCATTGCCTATACATCAAGCCCGAGGCGTAATCACCGGGCTGACCAGTCGGAGATAATGATAATTTCGTTCGAGGGAGGTACTCCGCAAAGCCTGACCGATGATTTCGATTATTCCGTATCGGGAGCGACTTGGTCACCGGACGGACAGTACATTTATTTTACTGCGGGCCCTGCCCCGTCATCCTATATGTACAGAGTATCCGTTTCAGGCGGTACCATAGAGAAAATCTCTCCGGAGAATGATTTTGTCTACGGTGGATTCAGAATGACAGAAGACGGGACAAAGTGGCTGTTTACAGGCAGTAAATACAATGAAACAGGGGAAGTTTTCACTTCGGATATAAATTTCAGGAATATCAAGAACATTCTTAGCCCGACCAATCACATGGGCGAATTTGAGCTTGCAAAAGAAGAGGTGCTATACTGGAAAGGTGCCGATGACTGGGAGATCAACGGGATACTGACCTACCCTATCGGTTATGAACCGGGCAAGAAATATCCCATGATCCTGATGGTTCACGGCGGGCCATTCGGGCAGTACCGGAAATCCTTCAGCTCAAGTACTCATATCTGGGCTTCGCGCGGTTATGCGGTTCTTCGTGGCAATCCCCGGGGAAGCTCGGGACATACTCTGGAGTTCGGAATGGGCAATTATAAGGACTGGGGAGGTAAGGACCGGATCGATCTTCTGAACGGTGTTGACCATGTGGTCGGGATGGGTGTTGCCGATCCGGAAAAACTCACAATAATGGGCGGCAGCTACGGCGGATTCATGACATTCTGGATGATCACACAGACCACACGGTTCAAGGCTGCCATAGGTCATGCAGCTATTTCGGACTGGTTCTCATTTTTCGGACAGACCGATATCCCTCAGCTGCTGGAATTCGGATTTGGCGGATTTCCATGGCAAACCAAGGAAGTCTATGAAAAATATTCACCGATAGAATATATCGATAAGATCACTACTCCCCTTCTGATAACACACGGAGAACAGGATTTTCGTGTTAATTTACAGCAGGGAGACCAGTATTACCGGTCGTTAATGATGATGGGCAAGACGGTCGAATTCTTGAGATTTCCCCGTGAGGGACATGGAATCCGTGAACCTCTGCACAGGCTGTATCTTGATCAAGAACAGGAGAAGTGGTTTGAAAAATATATATTCCCTGATAAATATGAGGAACGCATGAAAACTGAAGCTGGGGAGAAAGCCAAAAAGAAGTAAAAGGTTTTCTTCTTGAGTGGGGAAGGAACGGCGTCCATCCGGGCGCCGTTTCGCATTTTGTTACTAAATTAGTAATAATAATTCAGGATTTCGGAATAAAACATAAAAAATCAATACTCCGTTGTTCCTGCCTTTGCAGGAATGACAAAAAAGGGAATAGGACGGCAAAAAGGAAAGAATTATTATCACCTTTTTTTCTTATTTCAGTTGAATAATTCAATATTTCTGGTTAATATACCGACTATGATTATGTAGACGTACACAATTTTAAATAATATGAAAAATCCGATAAAAACATCCTATTTAGTGATCTTTCTGCTTTGTATTCCGGGAATGCTGTCTGCGTTCCAGGCGGTGAAAGCAGATATGAATCTTGTTGTCAACGAAAGGATCGCGGAGTATTTTGTAAGTTTTGATCCGCATTTTAACAGTAAAATTGATCTGCCTGATTTTTCTAAGCTGCAGACTCAGGATCCGGCTCAGCCTGAAGAGAATAGAGGCGGATACATGGCCGGATTGAAAGCACTGTTTCTGGGTCCGCGTATCGGGCTTGAGTCAAACGAGAATGTCCCGATCACTTTTATCGAGAAAGCGAATCTTTTCGTACCGCTGGTACCGTTCTCCACATATTCATCAACGGGAATTAAAGGAGCGGCAGCAAGCGCTTTTTTGGGTCCGCGAGTCGGATCACAGTTGAATGAGCGGAAGATCCGTAAAGTTGAATGGTTAGGGCTGATCCCGGTACTGGGTGTTACTTACCATATAATGACCTCAAAACCATCTACTTCAGGAGTATTGATGGAAGTTTCTGTAGCTGCCTTACTTTCACGTATCTGGCCTGCATGGGAGGCTTTCAGAGGCAAGACCATGATGGATGTTGAGCGTGCGGAGCAGCTTCGCAGGTAATTTCTCAATGCAATTTTATTTTCATTTATTTCGAATCAGCCATTATTAATTCTATTATTCTTCCTTGAACCATTTCGTAAAATTGCTTGTTTAAATTCATACATTGCTTTACATTAAGAGTTATTCAACCTTAAAGATTTTTAATCTGGAAGGTTTTCAACCTGGAGCAGGGAAAGACGGTCGCGTTCCGGTCATAAAATGACCGGAATGAGGAAAGTCCGGACTCCGCAGGGCAGGACGCTCTTTAAATAGAGTCGCCGCGAGGTGAAGGAAAGTGCCACAGAAAATATACCGCCCCGGTTTTTTGGGGTAAGGGTGAAATGGTGGGGTAAGAGCCCACCGCGTTCCCGGTGACGGGAACGGCATGGTAAACCCCGTCCGGAGCGAGGCCAAGTATAGGGGGAAAGGCTGCCCGCCTTGACCGACCCCAGGGTAGACCGCATAGATAAATGACCGTCCTCGACAGAATCCGGCTTACCAACTGCTTCAGGTTGAAAATCTTTCAGGTTGAATTACCTTTCAAGTTAATTATATAATCATTCGGAGGAGTCATGAGAAAATATCTGATATTTCTATTAGTATTGTTCTTTGCCATGATCTTTTCAGCAAATACCTATGCTCAATTCGGAACGGAGACATTCAAAACCTCAAAGGGTAATCTTAAAATGACCTTTTTAGGGCATGGATCTCTCAGTTTTGAGTTTGAGGGAAAGAATATTTATGTTGATCCGGATGGAGACCTGGAATGGACTAATCTCCCGAAAGCCGATATGATAATGATCACTCATGAACACGGCGACCATCTTGATCTTGAAATAGTTAAAACATTAAGCAAAAGCAGTACGGTTTATTTAGCAAATGCAAACTCTGCAAACAGGCTGGATAAAGCAAAGGTTTTGAAGAATGGTGACAAAACTTCAGAATTAGGTTTAAATATACAGGCTGTACCGGCTTACAATATCAAACACATGCGCGGCGTTAATAGTCCATACCACCCAAAAGGCACCGGCAACGGTTATATAATTACTTTCGGGGATAAGAATGTGTATGTCGGCGGGGATACGGAAAATATTCCTGAGATGAAAAACCTTAAGGATATTGAGGTTGCTGTCCTGCCGATGAACCTTCCCTATACGATGACTCCCGAAATGATGGCAGACGCGGCGAGGATGTTCACTCCAAAATACCTGTATATTTATCATTATAAAGGTGCGGATATTGACAAACTCAGGGAACTAATGAAGGATGTAAAAGGTGTTGAGTTAAGAGTGAGGGATATTTATAAATAGATTTGATCTGTAAGATATGCAATAAGTGTTTATATAAACAAAAAAGAGCAGGTTTTTACCTGCTCTTTTTTGTCAGAACTTCCGCAACATTACTTATAGATCATCGTCGATCATTTCATTTTCGCTAATTTCACCGGTTCCCCTGTTGCGTTTGATATAGAAACCAACAACGACAAATCCCATCGCAATAATAATGAACGGTCCAAACCATGCGAGAAGGTTGAATCCCTCCTTTGTCGGTTTGGCAAGTACTCTTTCGGTGTATTTAGCGACCATGAATGCCCTGATATCATCAGGCGTTTTCCCCTCTTCAAGCAGCCCGCTTATTTCAGCGCGCACTTCGGATGCTGCGTCCGACCGGTGGGTCGACACCGGTTCAGCCCAGCAGCAAGGAGCCATGAACTCCTTTTCCAGCATTCTTTGGAGATCTTCTTTACTTTTCTGTTCGGTCTCCTGAATAGCCAGAAGTGATCCTGTTGTCATAAAAACCAGTAGTATATTAAAAATAATATAAATGTTTATCTGTTTAGAAACTCTTTTCATCATGAACTCCGAAAAATTATCATTCCCTAAATTTACGAAACAGACCTTTATGTTCAAAGTAAATACTTTCAAACATAAACATTTAAGTTTTAAGGAAAGTTGCAAATTAAATAATTTAACAGATATCAGTTAACGGCAGATTTTTTTGTTGAAGACACATCAGTATGACAATCCCAGCAAAGTATCTGGCAGTTATCGACGGTATCGATATTGGATTTCTTATAATGCGGCTCCCATGGGCCGAGTCCGTACTTTCCCCTGTTACCCCAGTATATAGTTTTGCTGCATTTTTCACAGGATCCACTTGCTCTTATCCATGCATCGAACACTACCTTTTCAGAATATCTCATAAATTCCCCCTGAGTCTATCCTATTAATAAGGAAATATATAAATTTAATCCTCTAATACAACAGATAAATTCAGCAAATTAAAAAATAGTTTGTAAATAGTGTCTGAGCATATTAATTTATTATCTTTAACGTTTCATTCGACCAAAAATATCCTTATTAATCTATATTTATTAGCAAAATATGCTGAAATCAAGAAATAAACCTTCTTTAAAGATACCCGGCAAAGAGTATTTTATAAAAAATCCGGAAGGATTTCTATTTACCTCGATTTTTGCATCCAGTTCCATAAACGAAAATCTTCCTGATCTGTTTGGTGATGATTCGGATATTCTGCCCGTATCGATACAGATCGCACCATTCAAAATTTTAAATACTTTCGGCAAAAAGGTAGTTGCGCAATTTCGATACAGAGACAGACCTGATGGAACAGTATATTTTGCAGCAGAGCTGAAACATTTAAAGAAAGCTGCTTCTGCCAGCGGTAAAGACCTGCAGGGATTTTTTTCTGATCTCTATAAACCGGCAGATATTGATCTGTCTAAATTATTCGGCGGCAAGATCGATTATAATATTGAAGTGAAATATTCCGATCTGAAAAAATATCCGATTGGAGACAACAAGTTAAACATTTGGATAAAATATCTGGTTTCTTCTAAGAAATATAAGGATTTCTTTATTCTGCAATGCATATCGAATGAATTTTTATCATCTGTATCGGAGCATTTTCTGCATAAACCGCTTAGTGAAGAAACAGCTTTGAAAAAAGAGAAACTACTCGGTTTTGTCCGTGAGCTTAATAACAGCTATCAAAAACATCTGCTCAAGACAATTTCTGCATCATCGCCTTTACAGATAAGTATAGAGACAGAAACAAAAATTAGCAAAAAACCTTTATCTCTGAATTTAGAAGAACTGCTTTTAGTACAGGACCGGACGATCAGGGCGATCCTTGAGGAGACTGCAAGACGTAAAATGCCGTTGAAACAGTTAGCATTTGCACTTTCGGGTATGAGCAAAGACCTGAGAAGAAAATTTCTGCATAATATGTCGAAGAACCGTAAAGCTGAAGTCCGTGACGCCCTGAGGATAAGGAAAGGAACAGGAGATGAGACATTGCAGGCGCAGCGTGATATTGCATGGATCCTAATTGACCTTCATGAGTCAGGAGAGGTCAAGCTCAGCAGAAACCTTCAGCAGCAGCTGCAGTCGCTGATAGAGGCAATGGATGAAATACTGTTCCAGAATGCTGAAGATTATTTAAATTCAAAGTGTTTTGATTCCTCTATAGAAGCATTGAACGACGTGTTATTCCAGTATTTAGTACGGCGTGTCCCGCGAAAGATACTTATTCCGGCCTTTTCACTTATGATGGACCAGAAAAGCACAAAAATCGCGTTGAATATGACTCCCCTGGCGATAAGGTTAATCAGTGAAGATATAAAACACTGGAGAAAAGAGATCAAAGAAGATAAAAAGATTCTTATTCAGACCGCAGCAGCCCAGCAGAGGACAATTTCGGAATCGCAGAAACTGATAAAAGAATTCCGAAGATCCGTTTTTTAGTAATATTCAATCGTTTTTATAACACATTCCTATATCTGCAGTATCTACATTTACTATTCCGTCCTTATTGATTTTATAGGATTTTCCAGTGCGGCTTTGATTGACTGGTAAAGGACTGTTAAAAAAGCTATTACTAATGATAAAACAAATGAAATGAGAAATATCTGTATCTCAGGGCTTGTTTTATAGGGGAAATTGACCAGCCAGTATTTATTCATCATTATAATTGCCGACGGTATTGCCACAAAATTGGAGATCAATACAAGTATCATAAAATCCTTAGAGAATTTCATAACAATATTGTTCACGGAAGCTCCGAGTACTTTTCTGATACCTATTTCTTTTGTTTTCTGCTGTGCCGTAAAAGAGGCAAGACCAAAAAGTCCAAGACAGGCTATCAGTATTGCCAGCAGGGCAAAAATCGTGAATATATTGCTAAGTCTTTCCTCTGATGTATACATGGCTGTGAAAGATTCATCAACAAAGAAATAATTAAATTCCCGGCTCGGTTCGAATTGTTTCCACTTTTCTTCAATAAAATCTTTAGTTTCCGAAACATTTTCTTCACTGATCCTGAGCGAGACAAACGCAAAGTTCTGATTCTGCACCATCATAACGAGCGGTTCGATCGGTTCACTAACTGATCTGAAATGAAAATCCTTTACCACTCCTATAACTTCACCCTGTCTGACCTGCAGAAATTCCAGTCTTTTCCCTACTGCTTCTTCAGGAGACCACACTGATCCCGTTTCAGAGGAATCATTTTCTTCATGCTGTATAAATAAATCCTTTGCGGCAGTCTCATTAATTATGAATGCGCTGATAGAATCGGTGCCGATGTCAGCTGAAAAATCCCTACCTGCGACAATTTCCATTTTATATGTCTTAATATAATCATAATCACATCTTAGCAGGGTCATTGCATGAGACTCGGCAGCGTCGCTGCCTTCCGGAACAAATAACCTCAGTTCTCCGGTCCGGCTCGGAACTCCTGTAGAAATGGTAACATCACTGACATAGGGATTTTGTGACAACTCATATAATACTGTCTGCGGATTTAGTGAAATATCAGGAGTCTGTATAACAGCGACCATTACATTATTTTTGTCGAATCCCAATTCCTTATTCTGCATAAAATTGATCTGACTAAGGATTATACCTGTACTTATCATAAGAATAACCGATATTGCGAATTGGAATATTACCAGAGATTTTCTTAATCCTGAACTTTTCATCCCCATGCTGATCGTTCCCCTGAGAACTCTAATCGGCTGAAATGCCGACAGGAAAAAAGCAGGATAACTGCCTGCAATAACACCGGTAAAAATAACGAGAAATAATATCCCTGTGATCATTGTACCGTTGATCAGAGTTTTCATTTCTAGTTCTTTTCCGGAAATATTGCTAAAGTACGGGAGAGCAAAATATACTAAAATAAGTGCAATGAAAAGGCTGACGACAGTAATTACGAGAGATTCCGTAAGGAACTGGTTTATCAGGTTTATCCTGTATGCCCCGAATACTTTTCTGGTTCCAACTTCCCTTGCCCTTCCTGCTGACCGTGCTGTCGACAGATTCATAAAATTAATGCATGCTATAGCGAGAATAAAGATAACAATGGCTAAAAAAATGTAGACGTAGAGGATGTCACCGTTCGGTTCAATTTCACCCTGCAAGCTTGACCTGAGATGAATATCGGTCATTTTCTGGAGAAAGAATTCCATTTGTATACCAACATCTCTTGCAGTTTGCCCGGTATCTCTTTCATATACATCGGCGAATTTTGCTTCAACAGCTTTGATGTCTGCATTTTCTGTCAGCAGTATATAAGCCCAGCCGTTTATGGAAAGCCACTGTTCCAATCCCTGCCTTCCATTTAAGGGAATAGTATTATATGAAACAATATAATTAAAAGTGAAATGTGAATTTCGGGGGACATTTTTTATGACACCTGTAACCTGCAGGTTGCCAAGCTGAGGTGTTGAAAAGGTCTTGTTTATCGGATCTTCACTTCCGAAAAGTTTTTCTGCTATCTCTTCAGTAATAACAACCGAACCAGGCGCTTCGAGACTTGTCTGGGGATCTCCGATCACGAATTCATGAGTGAACAGTCTGAAAAAAGTAGAGTCGGCTATAATAATTCCGGTTTCCTCAAATGTTCTGTCTTCAATGGTAACAAGCTGCTGATTGCCGAACATTATTATTCTGGCAAAGGTCTCTACCTCAGGGATGTCCTGAGCAAATGCCGGAGGCGCTGCAAATGGACATAGGGCAAAATTGCTCAGAGTTCCCCCCACTGTTGCGTCAATTACTACCCTGTAAAGGCGGTCTGAATTTTCGTGATGTTTATCGAAACTCAATTCATCGACAACAAACAGGAAGATAAGTATACAGCATGCCATTCCAATGGCAAGGCCGGAGATATTTATAAATGAGAATCCTTTTTGCCTGAATAAATGTCTTAAGGAGGTTTTCAGATAGTTTTTAAACATTATTGATCCCTTATTTTCAAATTCTGGTTTTGATACAGCTGAGACAAGCAGCGGAATGTGAATTTAAAATTCTTAAGAGAGTCTACGGTATACAATTGATTCGGTTTCCAAGAATCAGAAATTACGGCAAATTAAGTGTGCAAAATAGTGCATACCGTGCAAAATATTACACCATTTTGGTTATTATTGTACATTTATTTCCTGCCAATGGGAAAACCACATTGTTCAGATTTGATATAAATAGTAATCCAAAAAAGTATTTTCACCTTAAAATGTGCAAAAACATATGATATACATCAACATTTCAAGTGTTATTAAAAATACTGGCACATTAATTGCATATTTTCTAAGCGGTCGGATGGTTTTTTAAACAAATATAACATTACCGGTGGAGTTCCAAATGGTCATAAAGGGAATTCACATATTAAAATCAAGGATCCTGTACGGAATTATCGGTTTTGTAAGCCTGTCATTATTTATTCTGCTCATGTTTTTAATGGTGAAGTGAAAAAGGGCGGGAAAACCTTTTTGATAAATTTCTGATCCTTAAAATAATGCAGAAATATTTTTTCTGTTTTAGTATTTTTCTATTTTATATACACTTCTTTCATTTATCGATAATACAACCCTGTTATCACTGTAATAACCTTCCAAAGGTTCAGTGCTTTCTATCAACTTAATATTCACATCCTCTCTGTTTGAAAGCTTCTTTATATATGACAGTGCATTATCCAGAACTGTAAATTCCGGCATTATATAGACAGAGTAACTAATCTGGTCTGTTTCCGGATTGATAAGTATAAGATCCCCATTTTCAGGCACTTCTTCAATATACCTGAGAATCTGCAATATAATTTCTGTCGACCTGTTTCCTGTTTCCAGCATCATACCAGATTTACTATGGACCGCGAAAAAATTGCTGATAAAAAGTAAACAGATAATTCCATAGATAACTGTTTTTCTTAATAGTACCTTTTTTGAAACCTCAACATTAAATCCGAATCCTATTCCAAAAAGAATTGAGATAAACGGCATTGCATTGTAAGCATATAATTCGCTTACCCGGCTAAGGAACAGCACCGGAGTCAGGCTCAAAAATGAAAGACAGATCAGAATATTGACTGTGTTTTTGTTTTTTATTCTAAAAAATCCAAGAAGAACTGTACTTAGTAGTAAAAGAGCGGTAACACCGACCAACAATAATTCATATATATCCCGGTTTACTAATGCGATGTAAGTCGATACTGTTGAGAAAGGGATAATTGTTGCTGAGAAGAGCTGAACAGTGTTAATAATAATATTGAATCCAAATTGCATGCTATATCTGTCAGACACTTCGGCAGGAAGGGTATCTACTATATTAAACCTTAACACGGCGAATAATATAACCACTAAAATATACGGGCTTAAATATAAAGTGGTTTTCTTAATTCTTTGTAAAAAATCACCTTTAGTAATGATCATACTCATAAACGAGATCAATATTATGTAAGAAGCGCTTGATTCCTTTGACAACAAGGACAGCAGAAAGAAAAACACACTGAAGCTCAAATAGAGTTTTTCTGCAACCGGCACCTGATTTGTACGATGAATGAGAAAAACAGTAAATAGAAACAGTGATATTATCCCGAAAAGTGTACTGAATATTTGAGATAGAGTGTCATTATTAAGGACAGCATGAGAGTTTGCCTGGGAGAAAAGCATAAATAATGAACCAAGAGCAGACTGAATTCCTGAAAAACCGAAGTAAGTCATGATGAGAAAGATAATCCAGCACAAAAGTACATGTGATATTAAATTAATCAGATGAACGGGTATTGGATCCAGCCCTGCTGCAGCCTGGATAGAGCCGAGAACAACTGCCTGAAGAGGGCGGTAAAAATGATCTCCCGGATGGCTGTTCAGTAGATGTGAGAACAAGCTTGCTGAAGGATCATCAATAACCACTTCGAAATCATCGGAATAATATGGGACAGAGAATCCTGCAAAATATGTCAGAAATCCAAAGAATAGTAAAACTGCAAGAAAAACCAGCGACCGGTTATTTAAAATTGTACCGGATAAGGTATTCTGCATTGGGAAAATTCCAGAATTATTATATATAAACAGGGCAAATTTTTTGATGTGCCCTGCAGCTAATTATTAATGATCTTTATTTATTAAAAGGGAAACGGATTTTACCGCCAACTACAGTATATACCGGTTCTGTCGTCAGGATCTCTTTTGGTTCCACAGTTAATATATCTTTTGACAGGACCGTAAGATCGGCAAATTTTCCGACTTCGACAGAGCCAAGGACATCCTCCTGAAAAGCCGAATATGCCGCCCAAATGGTAAAACCTTTAAGTGTTTCCTCTCTTGTCATTCTCTGTTCCGGCTGCCATCCTCCTTCGGGCCAGCCATCTTTGTCCTGCCGGGTAATTGCCGCATAGAATCCCAGCATCGGATTATGTGATTCAACGGGAAAATCCGAACCGCAAGGTATAATATTGCCATCGTTTATTAAGGTACGCCACGAATACGCCCCTTTGATGCGTTCCGGCCCGACTCTATCCTGAGCCCAGTACATATCGGAAGTAGCATGAGTCGGCTGCATTGAAGGTATTACACCGAGTTCTTTAAATCTCGGAAAATCTTCCAGAGCGATGATCTGACTGTGTTCATTTCTGAATCTGTGGTCATCAGTCGGATACTCTTTCAGGGCTTCTTCAAATGCATTAAGTACAAGGCGGTTTCCCCTGTCACCAATGGCATGAATATTTACCTGGTATCCTGATCTTAAAGCTGCTTTCGAGACAAAAGCCATTCTTTCATAGGAAGCGGTCAGCAATCCGGTATTGCCGGGATCATCGGAATAATCTTCTAAAAATGCAGCGCCTCTTGAACCAAGTGCACCGTCCGCCAGCATTTTGACACTCCTTGCGGAAAGATAATGATTTTTAAAGTCCGGCAGATAGTTTGTTTTCAGAAAAGTATCAAGGTCATCCAGACCTGGATCGGAGATCATGGCATAAACGCGAAAAGGAAACTTATCCTGTTCTATCAGGTATTTGTAATCTTCAATAATATCTGTTCCGACACCTGCATCATGCATACTTACCAATCCGACAGAAAGGCAGGCTTCAGCGGCTTTAATAAGTGTTTCTCTTCTTCTTTCAACAGATAAAGGAGGGATCTTTTCGGAGACAAGATCCATAGCGATGTCTATAAGAACTCCAGTTGGATTTCCATTGCTTTTGTGATATATTTTCCCGCCTTCCGGATCAGATGTCTGTGAGTTAATACCTGCCAGTTCCATCGCTTTTGCGTTGGCTATTGCCGCATGTCCGTCAATTCTTGTCAGGAATACCGGATTATCCGGCGAAATCCTGCTGAGTGCGTCATGGTTTGGAAATTGTTTATTATCCCAGTCGTTCTGATCCCAGCCTCTGCCGAGGATCCATTCCCCCGGCTGAACAGTCCTGACTTTATTTTCTACGATATTCAGGATCTGCTGAAAACTTGTCGTACCGACGAAGTCAAGATTTTCAAGGGCCTGACCTAAACCCGGAAGATGTCCGTGGGCATCGATCAAACCTGGGACGGCGAGTTTTCCATTAAGGTCTATAACTTCCGTGTTATCTCCGATATATTCTTCTATTCCGGTATTATCACCGACAAAAATGAACTTTTCACCTTTAATAGCAACGGCTTCGGCATAGGAAAAATTTTCATCAACAGTAGCTATTTTCCCATTTCTGAATACGAGGTCTGCCGGCTGCTGCCCGCAGGAAATAATAAACAGACTCATTATTAATACAAAGAAAGTTGACCTGAAAAAGCGCATTTTTCCTCCTGAAAAATTTTATGTAATTTAAGTTTTATCAGATAAGCAGAGAAAGCAACTTTTAACATACTGTTAACATTTAAAAAATTCAAGTCATTTCCAATTTATTTTAGTTCACAGAACCTTTCAATAAACATAATTGTTTTGACATTATTCAACTCAATAAATATATTGATAATAATTTAATTGAAAAATCAGAGTTCATAATGGCAAGTCATGACTGGAAAAAGCTGAAAGACATTTTTGAGAATAATCAGACATTCACAATTACTACTCATGTGAATCCCGACGGAGACGGTATTGGTTCCGAGCAGGCGTTATATTACTTTCTTAAACAGATGGGAAAAGAAGTAAAGATCTACAACAGTAATGAACCCCCTGCCGCTTTCAGATATTTAATCAATGATCTCAGTATTTTTGATACATACGAACCGGGAAATGATGACTGGATACTTGAAAGCGATGTAATAATTGTACTTGACATAAGCACTCTCGAGAGGCTTGTTCGTATGGCACCTGCTGTCAGAAAAAGCAAAGCCTTAAAAGTATGTATAGATCACCATGAAGGGAATGAGATTTTTGGCGATCTCAGTATTATAGATGAATCCGCTTGTGCAACAGCGGAACTGATCTATGAAATGATAAATAATCTCGGCGGCAAATTAGATTATGATATAGCATTAGGTCTTTATGTCGGAATTCTGACAGACACCGGTTCATTCAGATATTCACAATCAGTCGACCGGGCTCATATTATTGCGTCGGATTTGCTGAAATACGGAATTGATCCTGAAGACACTTATAAATATTTATATGAGAACAGTTCATGGAACAGGTTTGAACTTTTCAAACTGCTCCTTGACCGTACAAAAAAGGAGTACGGCGGGAAATTAGTGTGGTCAAAGATCACAACGGAAATGTTTGAGAACAGCAGCGCCAAACGAGAGGAAATTGAGGGTTTTGTTGATTTTCCAATGACGATCCAGGGCGTGGAGGTTTCCATTTTATTTCTTGAAGTGCCCAATCGCGGCACAAAAATAAGTCTTCGCTCCATAAAAACCATTGATGTGCAGAAGCTTGCGGCACAGTTCGGCGGAGGCGGCCATAAGCATGCATCCGGTATAAGGCTGTTCGATACCGGAATTGATGATGCTGAAAAAATGGTAATTGAGGAAGCTGTTAAAATATTTGAATGAATCTAACGATTATAAAAATCTTATCCAATTTAATAATATAAGGAAAACATATGCCGACGGAATCGATAGGCGGAGAAGAGAAAAGTAGAAACGAAGACCAGCCGGAAGTCTGGTCAAATTATCAGATCGAAGAATTTCTGGAGAAACTGAAGGATATAAAGACTGTTCGGGTCGAACCCGATGAGATAGCTGTTCTGGAAACAACAATGGGAACCATCAAGTTCAAATTCTATCCGGATGAAGCTCCAAATCACTGTGCAAGTTTCAAAAGATTAGCCAACTGCGGATTTTATGACTGGACTGCTTTTCACCGCGTGGCAGTGAATTTTGTGATCCAGGGCGGTGACATATACAGCAAAAATGATGATCCGAGTGATGACGGTTCCGGAGATCCGGGATTTATGCTTGACGCAGAATTCAGTTACCTTTCACATAAACGGGGAATGGTCTCGACAGCGCGTCTTGCTCATGACATAAACAGCGGAAGCAGTCAGTTTTTTATCATGCTCAAACCACACCCGAGGCTGAACGGCGAATATACTGTTTTTGCAGAGGTGATCGAAGGGATGGAAGTTGTTGATGCGATCGCCGAGGTCCCGGTACGCCTTTCCCGGCCTCTGGAACCTATATACATCAAAAAAGCGACGGTGGTAAAAGAGGAAGAGTAACAACTAATAGTCTTAGATATTTAACTGTACACCATTTAATTTACAGGTTTGTATTTGAATACTTCGGCGATAGCCGGTATGCTGACGAGGAATTCGGGATCATTATTTAATACTTCAAATCCAAGAGAATATACACTCCTTGTGTCTCTATTCTGCATTATCGACAGGTTGTATTTTCGTTTGACATTCAGATCCATATCCGTAATTATCACCAGACATTCATTGTTCGGAAATTCCGTCTTGCCCTGCAGGAAATATATCTCATTTTTGAAATATGTGATTTCCGAGGCAGTTTGAGGAACAAAAATTTCTCTTGTATTATCAGGTTTTAAGAAATATTCATCCGGTGAAATATATTTTTTGCATGCTTTTTTATCTTCAGTAATTTTGTCAAAATCATACTCGCTGATCAATATACCATCTTCGTTAAATACGCGTATAGTCAGCAACATTTTCAGAAAAAGATAATAATTTCCGTTATCTGCTTTGAATATATTCCCAGCATGAAAAGCATCTCCCAGAGCCGGCAGCAGCTCAAAATAGTCCGGTGTTTTATCAAATTGTTTTAAGATATTGCCTTTTTTGTCAAGTACAGTAATGAAATAATCACTTCCAGAGAAAGAATTTGTTACGATTTCGCCGTCATTTGATATAGAAAATCTTGTGAAAGCACTTCCCTTGAATGAAAAAGAATCAAGAAATTCTCCTTCAGCACTGAATATTGAGAGCCTGAAAAGATAGTCGTCATAAACATAAATATTATCATTGTGATCTATATTAAAATATGCTGGGAATTCAAATTCACCGGGACCTATACCGTA
>JBHPLC010000036.1:0-23846 GCA_042564455.1 Candidatus Zhuqueibacterota bacterium
TTTATTCAGAAAGCGAATAATATTTGTATTCAGTTCTGTACTTTTTTTAATGGTATTTTCCAATGCCGCATCGGGTCAGATCATTAAAGATATTTATGAACTTTCTTTGTACGATCTCATCAAGCTGCCTGTCTCTTCAGGAGCAAGCCTTACTAAAACAGAAGTCAGCAAGATACCTGCATCGGTAACTCTCATCACCCGAAGAATGATCGCAGAGTCAGGAGCCCGCAACCTTGATGAGCTGCTTGAGATCTATATTCCGAGTTTTTACCGTTTGCGACAGTCAACCTCACCTGACTTCGGTATGCGGGGTATTATCCACTCCCGCGACAATAAGACGCTTCTGTTAGTCAACGGCCGTATTATGAATCACCGGACACTCCTGGGTGCGATCTCGGAGCGCTTCCTTCCTTTATTGGGTGATATTGAGTCTATAGAAGTAGTCCGCGGCCCCGGTTCGGCTGTCTACGGCCCGGGAGCCATTAACGGTGTGATCAATATCAATACGGACACTAACGAAGCATTAAATGGTCTTTCTGCAAGTACCGGAAACGGCATTATAGAGGAATATACCTCCGGTCAATTAAGGATCAGGAAGACATTTGGCAGCAGATTAAACCTCTCGGCTTACTTTGGGATCGCCGAATATCAGGGAGCAGATCCAGCTGATGCTCCTCTTGTATTCAGTGTAACTGAATCGATCGGAAGTGAAAATTTATTCACAGCAGGTGTCCCGGTGGATTCCGGAATAGTAAACGATAACCGGGCAATGGAAGATAGGGATCATTACAAAGCCCATATTCAGCTGGAGTCAGGTAATTCCAGGATCTGGGCGCGTATGGTGCGCGGCAGCACCCAGTTCCTCCAGGCACGCTCCACAATAGAAAGCGTTGGCACCTTAGAAAAATCAAAGATCGCATTGATGTATCAGCAGCTCACGTATCAGGCAGAACACATGCTCGATGCAGGGCGCAATTTTGACATGCATTTCAGGATAAGTTACGATATACATGATCTGATAAGGAATAACCATCAGGTAATTAAAGATCAGGATTATCAGCTTGCAATACGCGAAAAAGAACTCAACCTGAGACAGCTGACTTCATGGACGCCTCACCCTTCACATTCTGTGGCCGCAGGGATCGAGTATTCCCGGGAATGGTTTGGTGAGGATCCGGGCTTTTTAACAGAAGACATCGCCCACCTTGGAACTAAAAATTTTACTCCATGGACTACGAACACGATAGGTATACTGGGTGAATATCAGTGGAATATGGGCAAGGCATGGACCCTCTTTTTGGGAGGGAGAGCAGACAGACATTCCTTTACAGATAGGATGTACTCACCCAAAGCTTCAATAATATTCACTCCGACTGACCGGTATACTTCCAAACTTCTCTATAATCAGTCAGTACGAAAGAGTGAAGACAACGAATTGAAAGACCAGAACGATAAAGACTTAGAAGGTGAGACCGAAAAGATCAAATCTTTTGAATTCCGCCAGGATCTGCTCCTGAGAGAAGGACTTACCCTATCTGTAATAGGGCTTTGGTACCAGTTAAACAGTATCGGCTGGATCAGTAATAGAGGAGCGATCCCAATTGGAATGTCCGAGGTTGGAGGCCTGGAAACAGAACTGGCCTACAGTTCATCAAGTCACAACATCGCCTTCTCATATTCTTTCAACAAACTGCAGGAATACAAACTTGCCGATGAAAGTATCAATAATCAGCTTGAATCCAGCGCTCCGTACGGTTATGGTAATGACCTGCAGAACTGGCCAAGGCACATCAGCAAGTTAATCTGGCGGTGGCAGGCGACAAAAAAACTATCAACTATAAGCTCTGTTAGATTTTTCTGGGGATACCAGGGTGCCCAGGCTTACGCCGAATACAACAACGAAGTCTTAAAACAGAATCATATAAGCAAAACAGAAGACGGACGCACTGATGCTTTTGAGGGCAGTGCATTATTGAATATAGGCTTTAATTATAATATTGGAAGGGGAGTAAATTTGGCCGTCCATACGCATAATATTCTTGGCTGGCTGCAGCACGATTTCAACAAACGCAACTTTTTTGCCAGAATGGCCGGTTACAGAAGCGAAGCCCCTGCTTTATCATTCAATCTAAGATTTGATAAGTAGTATAGAATAAAAGAATAAGAGGAAACTATGTTTCATGATCGATTTAAAAAAGACATAATCCTATTTTATGGAATATTGCTGCTCCTGCTCTTCAATTTTGAAAGTAGAGCCTATGCTCAGTCATCCGCACAGATCAAGGGAGCATTTATATACAATTTTATCAAATCCAGCCAGTGGCCCGAATTTGACGGCCCATTTAAAGTCGCCCTTTTGGGAAAAGACAATAATCTCTTTCGCGAATTATCCTCCTCTCTTCCCGGAAGACAGGTAATAGACCGTTCTATCCAGGTTGTCCGCACCGGTGATGTACAGGAGGTAAAATCAGCACAGGTTCTGGTCCTTGGACCTTCGGAAAATTCAAATATTAGTTCTATAACAAACGACCTTGGGGGTAGTCATACACTCATTATTACGGATGGCAGCGATGATGTTTCGTCCATAATGCTAAATATTGTTACATCAGTTGTGGGCCGAATCAGTTTCGAAGTGAATCTGGCTAACATCATTGCAGAAGATATTGGTGTCTCAGATGATATTCTTACGATCGGTGGTGCTGATCTGGAGGTAGTAGAAGTCTACCGGGAGTTGGGTACAGCATTAGAGCTGCAAAGACAGGCTATGGCCAGTCAAAATGCAGAGCTTAAAAGGATCCAGGCGGAGGTTTCCCAGCAAGAAAGCATGATCGAGACTCAAAACCAGCAGCTTGCACAACAGACCGAGCAGCTTCAGCAGCAGACCTCGCAGCTTGAGGACCAATTAGAAAGAATAGAGCAGCAAAGAGCAGATATTATTGAACGTGAGAACACTCTGGCAGGTATCGAAGCTCAGTTGGGTGTGCAGAGGGCAAATCTGGAGAATAACCAGGCAGAAGCACTGAACACTGAACGAATGTTAAGAGCCAAACTTGACACCCTGTCTATTCGTGAGGCAGAAGTCGAAGCCCTGGCGGAACAGATAGGATCCAACAATGCAGAGTTAGAGCGACAGCAGCAGGAGATCGCTAACCTGGCTGCGGAAACGGAACGGCAAAGACAAAGCCTGCAGACACAGGATACAACAATTCAGAAGCAGCAGACAGCACTCATAATGGGTGCTGCATTTGTGATCATCCTTATTATCCTGTCGGGAGTGATCGCCAGGAGTTACCAGGTGAACCGCAGGCAATCGGCCGCATTGAAGGAAAATGAAAAGCGTTTCCGAATGCTTTTTGATTCCGCAAATGACGGGATCTTAATAATCAAAGATGAGAAGATCGCAGACTGTAACCTAAAAGCCCTCGAAATGTTTGACTGTACAAAAGATCAGATCATCGGGAGTTCACCATATAATTACTCACCGCCAGATCAGCCGGACGGAGGTGATTCGGAAAAGAAGGCAACAGAGTATATGATGGAGGCGCTTTCAGGCAATCCAATATTCTTTGAATGGGTACACAAAAAACAAAGCGGTTCTCTCTTTGAAGCAGAAGTAGGTCTGAATGCTATCGAAGTGAGCGGTGAACTGTTCCTTCAGGCATTTATCCGGGATATTACAGACAGGAAGAAAGCCGAGGAAGAGCTGAAAAATGCAAAGAACGAGTTAGTTATTGCTAATGAGAATCTTGAGCAGAAAGTTGAAGAAAGAACCCGGGAAATAAACGATCAGCTTAATGAAATAAGAAATGCTGAGGAGGCACTGAAGGAAGGTGAAGCCCGATACAAAGCACTGATAACAACTTCAAATACAGGCGCATGGGAATTTCATGGTGATACAGGCTTCCTGTGGTGCAGCAAAGAATACTTTTCAATGCTTGGACGCAATATTGAAGATTATGATCTTTCAGGTGCACCAAATCTCGAAGAAACCTGGGTGGAACTGCTGCATCCTGATGACAGGGAAAGATCAAGCAAACATTTTGCAGATTACCTTGAAGGCGGTTCTGTCGGCATGTATGAAACCTATTTCAGGATGAAACATACTGATGGTCACTGGGTATGGATATGGTCGAGGGGAAGTACACTTAGAGATAACGACGGGAATCTGACCTCAAAAACGGTAGGTACTCACATAGATATTACTGAGCAGAAGAAAACAGAACAGGAATTGAAAGAATATCAGGAGCATCTTGAAAAACAATCACACGATCTAAGTGAGCGTGTTAAAGAATTAAATTGTCTTTTTGGTGTAGCAAAGCTGGTTGAGAAAGAAAATAATACTCCCGATGATATTTTTCAGGGAACAGCCGATCTCCTGCCTCCGGGATGGCAGTATCCGGAAATAACATGTGGGAAAGTCATATTTAAGGACAAAGTCTTTCAAACTGAAAATTTTGAAGATTCTGCCTGGCAGCAGTCTTCTGATATAAGAGTTTTTGATAAAAAATCGGGAGAAATCATTGTTGGTTATCTTGAAGAGAAACCTGATTATGACGAAGGGCCGTTCCTGCAGGAGGAACGCAATCTTCTGGATGCTCTTGCAGAGAGACTCGGGCAGGCTACAGAAAAACTCGAATCTGAAAAGAAACTTAAAGAATATCAGGAAAACCTTGAAGAATTGATAGAAGAAAGGACCAGAGAACTTGCTCGAATAAACATGCTTTCTGATAATGCGCTTGAACTGACTAAAACAGGTTTCTGGGATATTGACTACAGCGATCCAGACTACTATACTTCATCGGAAAGAGCGGCACGGATCTTCGGAGAGGAACCGAAAGAAGACTGGAAATATCATCTAACGGATGAGTGGTATTCCCGTATAGCAGAAGTCAACAAAAAAAATGCGGAAGAAACAGCAGAAAAATATCAGGGTGCCCTAGATGGTAAGTATGATGAATATGATGCGGTTTATCCCTACAAACGCCCGATAGATGGTAAGATTGCATGGATAAGAGCCATAGGTGATGTAGAAAGAAATGAAAAAGGCGAAGCAGTTCGCATGTATGGAGTTGCGCAGGATATTACAAATTACGTGCTTGCGGAAGAGGCTCTGAAAGACAGCGAGGAGACATTCCGGGGAATTACTTCAGCAGCTCAAAGCGCTATAATAATGGCATCAAATGAAGGAAATATAACCTTTTGGAATAAAGCGGCGGAAAACATGTTCGGGTACAAAGAAAAGGAAGTAATCAACAAGAATATGCATAAAATGCTGGCTCCAAAGCGTTATTTCAAAGAGGGAGAAAAAGCATTCAAAAAATATGCAAGAACCGGAAAAGGAAAACGGATCGGTAGAACAACAGAATTGACTGGTAAACGTAAGGATGGCACTGAATTCCCGTTCGAGATCGCTCTTTCATCGATCAAGCTTAAGGGTGAATGGAACGCGATAGGATTGATAACTGACATAACTGAGAGAAAAGCTGCTGAAGAAGAAGTAAAAAATCTATCAGAGGCTGTCAAACAGAGCCCTGCAACTGTTGTAATTACCAATATGGAGGGATCAATTGAATATGTTAATCCTAAATTTGAGGAGATAACCGGTTATACATCGGCTGAAGCGATGGGACAGAATCCACGAATATTAAATGCCGGTGTTCAGCCTAAAAAATATTTTAAGAAAATGTGGGAAACGATCCTATCCGGAGAAACCTGGAGCGGAGAGTTGTGCAACAAGAAAAAGAACGGTGATATTTACTGGGAATCTGCATCAATTTCTCCTGTCAAGGATTCAAATGGAAATATTGTTAAGTTTGTTGCCGTAAAGGAAGATATAACAGATAAGAAGATCAAGGAACAGCTTACATCTTTGAATGCTGCCATTGGAAGAACACTGATAGATAAGAAGTCATTGATGGAAAAATTGCAGGAATGTACGGAAGCAATAGTTAAATACGGTGATATGGCATTTGTGCGAATCTGGACAATGTCAAAAGACAATAAAGTGCTGGAACTTCGAGCAAGCGCGGGACTACATACTCATATTGACGGATCGCGTAAAAAGGTACCGATAGGTAAGAAAAAGATCGGGAAAATAGCTACAGGACAAGACCCGGTTTACATTGAGGATATATATGTTAACGGAACACTGGATGATCTAAACTGGGCTAAAGGTCACGGATTGCAGTCATTTTACGGATATCCTATGACCGTCAATAATGAAGTCACCGGAGTCATGGCAATTTTTTCAAAAGATGTTATCAATAACGCCAAGAAGGAGGCGTTCTCATCTGTTTCAAACACTATTGCAGTTGCGATTGAAAGAGATCGGGCAGAACGGAAATTAGCTGATGCTAAAAATGAAACTGAAAAAGCAAATGAGGAACTTAAAAACAGGAACAAGGAACTGTATAATTTGATCGAAGAGTTCCCTATCCCTGCGGCAATTTTTGAGCCGGATGGAAGAATTCATTCGATCAACAGGGAAAGCGTATCTCTTATGGGTTATTCTGTTAAGGATATACCTAATGTTGACGCTCACTGGGATCTATTCTACAAAGATCCTGAATACAGAGAAAAAATCAGAACTGATTGGACTGCTTCTGTCGAAGAATCTGCCAGAACCGGTAAAGCAATCTCACCGATGATGCTTGATATTAATTCAAAATCGGGAGATATATTGAAACTAAGAACACATACAATTCAGATGGGCAGCCTTGCAATAACCATGTGGGTTGATTTCACTGAAAGGATAAAGGTGGAAGAAGAACTTAAAAATGCAAAAGAAAGCGCTGAAAATTCAAAACAGTTGGCTGATGATGCGAACCAGGCAAAAAGCGATTTTCTTGCACGTATGAGCCATGAGATAAGAACTCCGATGAATGCGATAATCGGTATGAGCCATCTTGCACTGGACACTGAACTTTCACCAAAACAGAATGATTATCTCAACAAAATAAGTTATTCGGCACATAATCTGCTCGGGATAATTAATGATATACTTGATTTTTCCAAGATCGAAGCAGGAAAACTTGACATTGAAGATGTTGACTTCAATTTAGAAGGAGTAATGGATAACCTTTCGAACCTTCTAAGTGTCAAAGCCCAGGAAAAAGGTGTTGAACTGCTTTTTGCGATAGAACAGGATGTGCCGATGTATCTGATCGGTGATCCGTTAAGGCTCGGCCAGGTGCTTATTAATCTTGCGAATAACTCACTTAAATTTACAGAAGAAGGTGAGATCGTTGTCCGTGCTCAGCTTGAGAAACACATAAAGGATAAAGTAAAGATAAGATTTTCCGTCAGTGATACTGGGATCGGGATCCCAAAAGAAAAAATTGCCGGACTGTTCGAAGAATTCACACAGGCAGACGGTTCAACAACACGAAAATACGGAGGTACCGGACTTGGTCTGGCGATCTGCAAACGCCTTGCTGAAATGATGGGCGGCGAGATCTGGGCTGAAAGCGAATCCGGTAAAGGCAGCACTTTTATTTTTACCGTTGTGATGGGAATTCAGGCAGAAGGAAAGGAGCGAAAGTTCCTTCCGGCTGTTGATCTGCGTGATATGAAGGTATTGGTTGTCGATGACAACCAGGAGGCAGGTGAGATATTCAAGAGTTATCTTGAGAATTTCAGTTTCAATGTCCACTGGATCAACTCCGGTGAGAAGGCAATTGACCTGATAAAGAAAGAGGATGTTCTTGCTGAGGAAGACAAATTCAAATTAGTCTTAATGGACTGGAATATGCCGGGACTAAACGGTATAGAAACATCCTTCAGGATCAAACAGGATAAATCGCTCGGATATACACCAAAGATCATTATGACCACGGCCTACGGAAGAGAAGAGCTTATGAAAGAAGCAAAAGATACCGGGATAGACGGATTTCTGATAAAACCTGTCAATCAGTCTGTTCTGTTTGACACAATAATGTCCGTATTCGGCCAGGATGTAGATACCGAGCCCCAGGAAATTCTGACCAGCTCAAAAAAGGAGTTCGATCTTGAACCTATCCGCGGAGCGAGTATTCTTTTAGTGGAAGACAACGAGATCAACCAGCAGGTTGCAACAGAATTGCTTGAAAAAGAAGGATTTATGGTCACTATCGCAGGAAACGGTAAAGAAGCTGTAGAAGCCGTTGACGGCTGGGATTATGATATAATATTGATGGATCTTCAGATGCCGGAGATGGATGGATTTGAGGCTACGGCAAAGATCAGGGAGCAGGAAAAATATAAGGACCTGCCTATAGTTGCCATGACCGCTCATGCAATGGCGGGTGATCGTGAAAAGAGTCTTGCCGGCGGTATGAACGATCATATCACAAAACCGATCGATCCGGATGAGCTGTTTTCAACACTTGCAACATGGATAGTGCAGGGTGCAGGTGATCTTGATGATGATTTCGAGATGTTCGAGCCGGAACCTATGGAAGACGTGGATTTTCCGGATTCGATTCCGGGTATAGATATTGAAGACGGCATGAAAAGAATGGGCGGCAACAAATCTCTATACAAAAAGCTTCTTCAGAGCTTTGCGGCTGATAACAAGGATGTAGTGGACAGGATCAAAGATGCGCTTGATAAGAAGGACATTGAACTTGCTGAGCGCCTTGCTCATACTTTAAAAGGTGTTGCAGGCAATATTGCAGCCAGTGAAGTATATAAAGCTGCAGTAGAACTTGATGATGAGCTTAAAAAGAGTAAATCTAAAGGTCTTAACAAATATTTTACTGCGGTCTCAAAATCACTGGAATTCGTTATCGGTTCAATAGAGAAGATGGACTGATCTTAATGAAACGGCTGCCAAATCCGAAACAGCATTAATAAGATCTATATTTTTTCATACCTGCATGTGAAATGACGCAGAAATTTCGGCTGGTATGTCATCTTGTAACCGTGAATCTTTTCCTTTGATCTCACTACCTCTCCCATTACTTCAAGTATATAATCAAAGTGGCTCTGAGTATAAACCCTTCGCGGTATAGCAAGACGCACGAGCTCAAATTGCGCCGGGACTTCGTTCCCTTTTTCGTCAAATCTTCCGAATGCCGCGGTTCCCAACTCAACTCCGCGGATTCCCCCCTCAATATATAATGTATTCACAAGCCCGATCCCGGGATACTTCAATACCGGAATATGCGGCAGGAATTCTTTTGAATCGATGAACAGGGCGTGTCCTCCGGCAGGTTTTACGAATGGTACACCCATTTTATCCATCGCTTTTGCGAGGTATTCAACCGTTGCGTGGCGGTATTTCTGGTAATCTTCATCGAGAGCTTCCATAAGTCCGACTGCAGCCGCTTCCAGGTCCCGGCCGGCAAGCCCGCCGTATGTTGGAAAACCCTCCCGCATTATAAGTGAATTCTTGAAATCCTCCGCCCAGTTGTCATCGTTGCATATCAGGAAACCACCGATATTCACGAGAACGTCTTTTTTAAGGCTCATAGTTGCGGCATCAGCATACGAGAAGATCTCCTGCGAGATCTCAAGCAGACTTTTGTTCTCGTAACCGTTCTCTCTCAGTTGTATAAAATATGCATTCTCGGCAAACCGGCAGGCATCGAGTACAAGTGGAATGCTGTATTTTTTCAGGACTTCTTTTGTATCCCGTATGTTTTTCATCGAGACCGGCTGGCCACCCCCGGTGTTGTTGGTGATAGTCATCATGCAGAAAGGGATATTCTCAACTCCGGTTTCTCCTATGAACCTGTCCAGTTTTTCAATATTCATATTGCCTTTGAACTTATCTTCGGAGAAACTGTCCAGTCCTTCATCGCAGAGGAGATCGACGGCTTTAGCTCCGACGAACTCGATGTTCGCCCGTGTAGTATCAAAATGGCTGTTATTGGGAACCAAATCCCCTTTTTTAAGCCTTGTTGATGCCAGGATACCTTCTGCCGCCCTGCCCTGATGCGTTGGAAAAACATGCTTTATCCCGGTTATCTTTTTTATGGTGCTCTCGAACTTTTTCCAGGATTTACTCCCGGCATAGCTTTCGTCACCCAGCATAATCGCCGCCCACTGCTCGGCGGACATAGCTCCTGTTCCGCTGTCGGTCAGAAGATCGATACAGCAGTCGACTGCATCGAGCAGGAACACATTATTGTATGCTGCTTTAAGCTTTTTTCCCCGTTCCTCCCGGGAGATAACATTTATTGACTCCGTCATTTTAATACGAAACGGCTCTATTATGGTTTTCATGGAAAATTCCTCAGTGATTAGTTCTTACAGAACGATTGTTTAAGGATAATAATATCAAATGATACAATTAAGAAACTTTTAACTATGTAAGCAAGGGAATAATTTCAAAAGTTTTTATTGTCAACATAAGTCTTAATTCTGCTGCTTATAAAATGAAGACTAATAATTATATTATGAATAAATATTTATAAAAATGCACATCTTTCTTTGAACTTTCAATATTTTTTTTCGTATAAAATTTAAACCAACCGATCTGTTTAATCAAGGGGAGAATAAATAATGAGGGCAAAGATTCTGGTTATAGTACTGGTACTTTTTTTAGTGCCGGGACTGTCGCAGGCACAGCTTATCAAAGGCTGGGGATTTACTGCAGGGTATACAACGACCGATGTTAAGGCGAGTGCGTTCGAGGATTCATACAAGAACCGCACCGGGATGTGTGCGGGAATATATATCGAATGGCTGAAGATCCCGTTCATTTCCGTTATCACCCAGGCTGAGTACACGCAGAAGGGTTTTAGGGAAGAACAGGTTGAGACTGATATATTAGGAAGTTATGTCGGAACCGCAACAGCAGAAACAAGACTCGATTATATATCGCTTCCGATACTGGCAAAATTCCGTTACCCGTCTATTGTAATAGAGCCTTATTTTGTAACGGGACCGAGGTTCGATTTTCTTATAAATCATGATAACGGATCATTTGATTTTAACGAGGGATCGGTTAGAAGTGAAATAGCCGACTATTTTACCGACAAGGTCTATGGATGGACATTCGGTGGAGGCCTGACCCTGCCGCAGATATTCAATAATGCTCTCAGCCTGGAGATAGACTATAACATTGATTTTACAGATTCATTCGATCATGTTTCAGAAGTGTTAGATATGGAGGTTAAGAACAGGACCTTCGATGTGAGGCTTCGCCTTATTTTTTAGATTTTTCGATTCAAAATTAGATTATTGTTTATCAAAAAAGGGAGCCTTAAGAATTCGGGCTCCCTTTTTCTTTTCCGCTAATATGGTTTTTTACTTTTTAATAATATACGGAAAGGTATAATCTATCGGATCGACCGGAGTTCCTTTTTGCTGAATTTCATAGTGGAGATGAGGTCCGGTAACCCTTCCTGTATCGCCAATCGCCCCGATCTTGTCGCCTTTTTTTACTTTATCCCCCTCTTTGACAAAGACTTCACTGAGATGAGCGTAAAGAGTTTTATAAGAACCATCTTTATGAGATATCTTTACATACATTCCCATCCCTTTTCCTTTTTGCCATTTCTTCTCTGCTTTTTCTACAATCCCGTTTGCGGTTGCATAGACCGGAGCACCTATTTGGCCCCTAAAATCTGTTCCATTGTGTTGTTCCACTCTTTCTTTAGTAAAAGGATCCTTCATCCATCCAAAATGGCTCACTACTCCCGGAGCTACAGGAGAAATAAAACCGTCAGGGAGGACCTGCGATTTATTTTTCGTGAACATATCTTTCAGAGCTCCTGAATCTTCCGGTCTTGAGATAGTAATATTCAGATCATAATCTTTGATAGCCGGAGGGGGTGGCAGTATTTTTTCACCAGTCTTGGTATATTTTTCCACTTTTGGCGGTGGCGGAGGTGGAGGTACTTTTTCACTAAGCGGCACATATTTTGTAATAAAAGCATTAGATGGTAACTCTCCAATTATCCGATAATATTCAGCGTGTCCTCGGAAACCGATCATTTCACCTTTTTTTACCTTATCACCTATATCAACATATATACTGTTGACGGGTGAATAGGTCACGACAACTCCATCCTCATTTGCGATGATGATACTAAGCTGTTTTGGATCGTTCTTGGCCTTTTCAAATTTTTTAACAGTTCCTCCTTTAACCGCTGCGACATGAAAAGAACCTATAGCAGTAAACAGAAACGACTGTTGAATTCTGCTATTTTCAGTTTCCGGACCTTCAGTCTTGACTTTGGTTAACGGTCTCGTAGGCAGTCCGGAGGGAACATTTTCGTCCAGCACCCATTTTTCCTGAATTTGTTTCTGTTCCTGTTCCTGCAACTTCATTTGAAGCTGTTTCAGTTTTTCTTTCTGCTTGCTCTGATATCCGAATGATAGTGATACCGATACGATAAAAACCGCCATCAGGGCAATAGTTATGCCCGTTAATAATGGTTTGGTGACATTTTTCATGACATTCTCCTTGTAATTAAGAATTGACCTGATCCTTGGAAGCAGGGGATTTTTCGAAAAGAACATCCCTGCGGCCGGTTTAAAAATGAATCCTTTTACATCAAACTGCTCGGCGATACGCGTAAGCAGTTTGGCATATGAAACCGGTTCAGGATCTGATTCGAGAACTGCGATGTCACAGGCCTGTTCGGAAAGGATGTAGACCTGTTTTGAAGCAAACCATATTAACGGATTAATAAAACATAAAGCCCGTACAAAAGAGATGTACGTAAAAAGGAGCGAATCCCGCCTTTTAATATGAGCCAGTTCGTGCTTAGCTATTCTTCGGATTTCGCTGTTTGTAAAATCTGATATATACAACTCCGGGAGCACCACATATTGTCTGAATACTCCAGCTGTAAAGGGAATACTTATAGACCTGTTTTCGACAATACTGTAGTGAGTTTTCAGTCCGAGTTCGTCTGCTGCTTCCCGGAATATCCTGTAAATATTTTTATCCCGGATTATACTGCTTTTCAGCAATATGAACTTTAACCTTAAACGTCCGGCAAAGACCAATCCCAGAAATAACAGCGTGAATAAACCATACAGTATCAGGCCGGTTTTCCAGGGATCAATATTGACCACAGGTTCTGCAGGGCTTTTCTGCACCGAATTCTCCTGCATCTCTTCAGCGGGCTCTTCAGGCAGGATATTGATCTTTTCATTCGCCGTTTCAGCAATTTCGTATAACGGCAGAACATTAAATGAAATTTTTGGTGTTTCCGATTCCGGGATCAGCATCGAGGCTGCCGGGATAAGCGGGATCAGGATAAATGCGGCGGCAAGTATTCTGTTTCTGAGGATCACAGGGTATTTTTTCAGCAGCCGGACAATTCCCAAGGCGGTAAGTAAAAGAATCGACACCTGCAGATGAAACGTGAGTAAAAATCTGACGGCATCGTGGCTGAATTTTTCATTAAAAAATTGAAATATATTAAATTCCATCATTTTCCTCTGTTTTCATGCTTACGGATAAGCTTTTTTATTGTTTCCAGGTCCTCGGCATCAAACTTACTGCTGTTCAGAAGCGTGGCCACCATATCCGGTATCGATCCGCTGAATGCCCGTTCAAGTAGATCGGATATCATCTTGTTTTCGGCCTGTGCTCTTACTGTTTTGGCTTCATACACAAATCCCCTGCCCGACTTTATACGGGTGAGATGTCCCTTCCGCATAAGTATCTGAAGTATTTTTCGTATCGATCCGTCGGCAAGATCACGGTCCTGAGACCTTAGTTTTTCCTGGATATCTCCGGTGGTCTGAGCACCGTATTCCCAGAGGATCTGCATGAATTCAAGTTCTACTTCAGTAAAGGTTGGGGATTTTCTTCCGGGCATAAATATTCTCCGATCTTTCTAATTACGAGAATCATTTCTCGCATAATAATAAATAATTTCGGATTTGTCAAGCAAAAAAGAGAAAAGTTTCTCGATACTATAAATATTTTAGCTATATACAGCACATATCTTAATATTTCTCTTGATAGAAAGAGTTATATTTTCTACATTTTAACTGAACCAGACATTTCCCGGTTATTCCCTCAGTTTTATATCAATCAAAAAAGGTTAAATCATGAAATATCTCAGGCAATTTCTTATTATTTCAATATTAGCATTTATTCTCATCAATCCCTTATTTGCCTGGCAGGAACAGTTATCTGTCATTGCCGTAACTAATGCAAGACTTATCAACGGAACCGGCTCTGATCCGATCGATAATACCGTAATACTTATCCGAAACGGCAGGTTCAATGCGATCGGGAATCAAAGAGATGTAACAATACCTGAAAATTCAGTCATAATTGACGCCGGAGGAAAAACGGTTGTTCCCGGTTTGATCGATGCACATTTTCATATGAATTATCCAAGCGATCGTGAAACACCTTTTCTGCTGAATGAAGCAATTTGTGCATTCCGGGCTATCCCCCTGCTGAACAGGCATCTTATGGGCGGTATAACAACGATAATGGATGCCGGAGCATATCATAATGTCAGTATAATGGCAAAAAAAGCATTTAATGACGGTATTCTGACCGGTTCGAGGCCTGTGGTTGTCGGAGAAAGGATCAACGGAACCGGTGGGCATGGTGTTTCCCGTTTCGACATGGCATACGAGGCTGACGGGGCTGATGAATTCAGAAAGGCAGTTCGCATTCAGCTTAATGAAGGTGCCGATCTCATAAAGATCCTTCCGCCCTATTCCTATGATGAGCTTCAGGCAGCTATCGAAGAGACTCACCTGCACCAGAAGGTTGCTGCTGTGCATTCCGGCTATAAGGGGCAGTACCAGTTTATCAGGTGGGCGGCGGAACTGGGAGCGGACTGCATTATGCATGCTTATGCACTGCCGGATGAAGTAATTGAGATTATGGGTGAAAAGGGAATTTACAATGTGCCTACAATGACAATTATGATGAAACTGCATATGGGCAGGCGGTTTGCCGCGGATAATTCCGAACCGCATGCGTATGAGATCATTTTCCGTAAAATGAAAGACACCGGAGTAAGAATGGCGGTAGGTACAGATGCGATCTATGAATTTATGAATGAGAATCCGGGTCTGTATTTTGATGAAGTTGAAAGATTTGTAAAAAATGGTTATACACCGATGGAGGTGATCGTTGCGGCAACCAGAACAGGAGCCGAGGTGCTTGATGTTTCCGACAGGCTCGGTACGATAGAGCGTGGAAAACTGGCTGACTTATTGATCCTTGAAGACGATCCGCTTAAGGACATCAGAAACCTTCGAAAAGTAAAGGTCATTATTCAGCAGGGAAAGATAATTAAGAATGAACTGGGCAAATAGAGAGGAATAAATGAAAAGTAAAATTATCCGGGTGTCCTACCAAGAAGATGTCGTAACAATATTCTCTATAATCCGTATAGAAAAGTATTGAAAAATCAATATGAACATATTGGAGTCAGAAATGAAAAAAGTTGTTGGATTTTTGGTAGTTTCTTTAATGTGTGTTATTTCAATTGCTGCATATGACTTTGATGCTGACAGCAAAGCAGATATCGAAAAGGTTATCAAGGCAAGCTATTTTAACGGTGCATTCAACGATCTCGATACAAAAGCGATGAGGAAAGGATTCCATCCCGATTTCGCAATATTTTCTGCTGATGGAGAGAAGATAAGCAAATACCCGATAGATACATGGATAAAAAACACCGAAAACAAAAAGAACAACCCGAATTTTGATCCTGCAAGCAGTAAGATAAACTGCAAGATCGCAAGTCTCGACATTACCGGAAACTGTGCTGCCGCAAAGATTGAGATATCAAAGGATTCGAAACCGGTTTATACCGATTATTTATCCCTTCTGAAATTTGACAGCGGCTGGAAGATCGTTGCAAAAGTATATCACGGGCACAATTAGAATTTGATTTTATCGCCATCATTTTAAAATCAGGATGATGTTATGACGGGGACCGTGGTGGCGACCATTATTGCTACCTGAACAGCTTCGATGGCTTCTTTTGTTGCCTTACCGACAACATCACCGCTTATTATTTGTTCGATGCGTTTTTTGCGGGTTTTAAGCTCCTTTTTATCAAAGTTAGCATTTAAAAGATTTGAACTTTTAGCAAGTGCTACGATAACTATTGTCCGGCTGTCGATCTCATCCGTATCAGTAAAAATTGCCTTGTGAATCCTGTCTATTAATTTCTTTTCCGGGATAGGATTTACTTCCGGGTATATCTTACGCTTGAACAGCAGCATAACTTTCCCCTCGTCTTCTCTCAGGATCCCTTTTCGGCAAAGCTGCTCTGCTATCCTGTGTTTTAGTTTCTTTATTGAGGCGAATTTTGAAACCCACGTCTGCAAAACAGCAGGTTTTTTCGCTGTTTTGAGTTTCTCCATACATTCATCCAGAATAGGATCATTAAATGATTTTTCATCGATCAGCATTACTTTCTTCTTCTTATCATCTCCGACAGCGATACGTTTGCCCATCAGCAGTTCAGCGGCAATTGCTCCGCCTAAAGCATAATGGTACATTGAGCTCGATACTATTGTTCCTTCTTTATCTTTGAGCGCCAGCAGAAGGACCTCTTCATGTAAAAACAGATCATTAGAAAAAGACATTATTATTCCCCTTATTTGATTTTTACTTTTTCGATATTTTCAACTAACAGCCAGTCGTCCATGTTCTTAAAGTCACTTTTATCAAACCTGAATGGTTCGATCTCTTCGAAATCCGTCACACTTATCAGTACCAGGTACCTTTTACCTGCCCATCTTTTGATTTGTTTTGCTGTCAGCTGTAATTCATGCTGATTTTTTTCGACAAGCGTTACCGACTCATCTTTCGACATTTTTCCCGAGTTAAAAACACTTTCAACGAGGGCTTTAGCTCTGATTTTGGCTTCAGCATTATTGTTGATGAAGTATAATATATCACCTTCAGCTACTCTTCCGTAGGGCATTTTCCTGCCAGCAGCTCCGCGAATGATCATAGTCTTTTTTTCTGACAGGAGATTTTCCATTTCTTTTGCCGCGGTGTCAAGGTATACTACATGATCCACAGGATTCTCACTGAACATTTTATAATAACGGAAAACCATTCATTGCCTTTACTCGTGTGTTATTGATTTGATAGTATGATTTTATTAATAAATACGCAAGATATTTGTAAAGGTTGTTACTAACTGGATATATAATATAAATCTCCGCTAAAACAAAATATTTTGAATTTTTTATAAAAAAGTGTTGACATTTCTGAAACTTAATTATATATTATGCGTATTAGTTGAGTAATACAGTAATACTCTAATACGCAAACCGTTAGAGGAGAGTATGAACAAAAGCGCTGCTTTTTTATTTCAGATCAAACCGAGTTCCGGAGTTCCTATTTTCAGACAGCTGATCGATCAGATCAACAGGCTGGTAGTAAGCGGGTATTTGAAATCGGGAGATGAACTGCCTTCTGTCCGGCAGGCTGCCGGAGAGCTGGAGGTAAATCCCATGACGATCTCTAAAGCATACAGTATTCTTGAGGCAATGGGTACCTTGGAGCGAATACGCGGAAAAGGAATGATCGTGGCATCCAATCAGAGTACGAACGATCTGAAAAAACGTATTGATCTTATCAGGCCGGTTTTGAGTGAAGCAGCGTCACAGGCAAAGCAGTTAGCAATACCTGAAGATATGTTAATGAAAATATTTAAAGAGCTTCTGGAGGAATAAATGAGCGGTTCTGCACTTAGTTTAAAAGGTGTATCAAAAAGTTTTCTGGATAATCATGTTCTTAAAAGTATAGATTTTGAAATTCCGGAAGGAACAATTATGGGTTTGGTCGGCAAGAACGGCGCCGGAAAAACCACAATGATCAAATGTTTACTGGGAATTCTGAGGCCTGATTCCGGAGATGCTGAAATATTCGGTGATCCTTCATGGGACTTGAGTGTGGATACAAAACAGAGAATAGGGTACGTTCCTCAGGTGATGACAGGTTTCCGGTGGATGCGTGTTGGAACATTGTTGGATTATACCGGGGCATTTTATGCTAAATGGAATGAGAAAAAGGTCATTTCTCTTGTTCGTGAATGGGAGCTTGATCCACATGCAAAGATAAGTACATTATCCGAGGGTGAACGGCAGAAACTGTCTATTATCCAGGCTATGGGACATGAGCCTGATCTTTATATTTTTGATGAACCGGTAGCGAGTCTCGATCCGGTTGCACGCAGGAGATTTATAAAACACCTGATAGATCTGAATATAGATGAAGGCAGGACAATGCTGTTTTCCACACATATTACTTCTGACCTGGAACGTGTTGCGGCTGATGTGGCACTATTAAAGGATGGCAATATCTCATTTAAGGGTGATCTTTCGACATTGAAAGACCAGGTAAAACGCCTGCATATCCGGGCGGAAAGCAACCTGCCTGATCCGCTGCCGATTGATAAAATCATAAACAGCAAAATAGACGGTTCCAGCGCAATAGTTACGGTAAACGGATTAGAGGAAAGTGACATTAAATCAATTCGCGAGAAACTTTCAGCCGATGTTTCTGTTGAGCAGCTTAATTTAGAGGATATTTTTCTGGAGTTAAACAAATGAAACCGATCCGATATATTTTACAGACATATTTCCAGCAGGAATTTAACGGAATGCTTATTTTTGTTCTATCAATAATAGTATTTATTGCTACAAATATAACCGATTTCTCCGGCAGTGAAACTGGTATGGAAAGAGAAGTTAAAACCGGAGTATTGTTTCTTGTTGCTCTCTGCGGTATAGTCATAAATATGGCTGATCACCTGAAACGCCTGATTAGAAGCAATGCAAGCATTCTGATCCCCAATTACAGAAAATACCAGCTATATACGGCAGGTTTAATTCTGCTTATTTTTCTTGGATGGCCATTATATATAATTGCAGTCAGGGATTACGGTTTTTTCAATCATTTTGCTCTTTATATTGCAAGTACTGCATATTTGTTGTGGATATTTTTTACCTTTGGCGCCCACATTGCAAACTTTCTCGCAATAATATGGGGTGTCAGATTCTTTTATGAGATTTTAGGATTCCCTGTAGAGATAAATGTTTTTGGTTTTATCGTTGATTATCAATTATTCGGACATCCTTATATGTTTTACTGCCTGATAATACTAATTTCTCTGGCTGCCATGGCATATTTTGTCTATCGATATATCAGGAACACATCATTCGCCTTTACTAACGGAGAAAACGATACCACCGATCCATATCTTCGTGATTTTGACAGGGTTGACAGATTTACTGCCCGAGCGGCAAGAAAAAGCATTAAGCAGCTGATCAAGGTCAAAGACAAAGAAGATCCTGCCGGTTCATATTTTTCAAGGCTTGTTCAGTTCAGTCTGTTTAATCCGGCATTTCTGGTATTTTCCATCAGTTCATTGATGGTTCTTGTAATTTTTGGGTATATGGGATCAGTATTTTTCCTGATAACAGATGATCTCACTAAAGAACTAAATTATATTTTTCTATATTTGGTCTTATTATTTTACGGGATATCAATTTCTATGCTTGCCACTGATTTTCTACTGCACCGAAAAATTCTTGCTGAAATGTGGCTGAGGTCAATGTTAATTTCACGGACAGAGTTTACAAAGTCCGTTGCTTTTATCTATTTGATAATTGCATTGAAGCAGTATTTATTCAATTCAGTTATTTTTGCACTGATAATATGGATTATCCCCAATTTTTTTGTAAAGGATTTTCTGCAATTTTTTGTATTGGGATTTCAGGTAATAATAGTTGTGTATGCTTTTTCTTTGATCTTCAGTGATGACATAAGATCTGAAAACTGCAGAGGATGGACATTGAGTTCAATATTTTCTTTAATAATAGTTTTTGCATTAGTGTTACCGGCCCGGGACTTTTTTAATAATTCTGTAGAATCCTGGATAGCTATAGTTTGTATTTCTGCTGTTGCAGGATTTTTATATAACCATGCAATTAACGTATGGAAAAATACAGAATTGGATTTTGCCGGTCCGGAGATGCCGGCTTAGAAAACAGATAATTTAACAGATATCATAAATGATTTCAAAATATCAATTAAATAACATGGTCAACAAATCAAAATTAATAAGTTTAGGGACTCTATTCCTGTTGATTTTCTTTATATTATCCGCGGTATTCTGGTTTGATCCGGGTGATTTATCTACTTCGAATCTTGATATAGAAATGCTTGATAATGACCTTGTAACAAGTATACTGGATCGTTTAACAAGTTTGTTCAGATTAAGGTAAATATTATGAAAACTATTAATAGAAAATTCTCATTGGAACAGGATATTCTCAAAAAATATCCGGGTTTATATTCATATGGGAAATCGAAAGAGAAAACATTTTCGGTATTATTGGAAGATGATGCTTTATACGTCAAGCCGCCTTATGCAAAGGGTTCGAAGATCTACCCGAGAACCGAGACACTGTTTTTTGCGGAAACGATAGATGCCCGCATTAACTTCAATCTGAATTCGTCCAATCTGGTCGAAAGTCTTACCTTAGCTCTTCCAAATGGGGCAATCACGCTTAAAAAAGTGGTTTAATACTAATATTTCACCATAATAATTATGTCATTTTTCTTGACATACCGGAATTATTTTATTACTTTCAGCTACGGCGGCGTCTGCAAAAGCCGCATTTTTGTTCAATTTTCAAGGAGTATGCAGTGCCAAAAGGTAAAGTTAAGTGGTTTAACGAAAGTAAAGGTTTTGGATTCATCATTCAAGACGACGGCGGCCCGGATGTATTCGTACATTATACAGCCATTGACGGTGACGGTTTTAAAAGCCTTGCCGAAGGTGATGCTGTAGAGTTTGAAATTTCCGAAAGCCCTAAGGGACCTCAGGCAACGAATTGCAAGAGGCTATAATTTTCTTTCTTAAACACAGATGGGCAAAAGGCGGATAGTTTATCCGCCTTTTTTTATAAATAAAAATGAAGATTTTACTTAATATTGTTAATAATCGGGCAATTTGCGGATTTTAAAATATATTCCAAAACCTAAGATCATTATAAACAATAGAGCAACAAATAAACCTATCCTGCGGATGTAAATCTCATTCAAAGCAGTTATACCGCCTTCCTTTATGTTCCCTGCAATTTCATTTCCTGATTTTACTTCATCCTTAATTGCAGCAGTTGAAAGCGTGTGAATAAGATTCCGGGCTTTTGTGATACTCGAAGAAACATCGATAAGGTCCATTTTTAAGCTCTGCACTTCCATCCCTTTTATTCCTGCGAGAGAGATAAGTGAATCAGCTATAAAATGCTGTCGTTTAAGCCCTTCAATTTCCTGAGTCATGGAAATTATTGTCCGTCCCTCATCGGAGTCAGTATCATGGCAATCCCAGCAAACACCGGTATCCTCACTCAGCATATGTTCGCCGGTGCGTAAGATTTCATGATTCGAATGGCATATTACACATTCCGGCAGTTCCATATCCTTAAACAGTTCTGAATGAGTGCTCTGGTCAAATAATTCCTTATTAGATATATGACACTGCCCGCAAACGAAATGTATGTTTTCTGCACCCGGAGGCGCTGCTCCATGATTGCCATGGCAGTCATTGCAGGTTGGCGCAAACATATCTCCCTGTTCATGAAGATATTCATAGTGAACGCTCCTGCTGTAAAGCTCATTCTGGTCGACAGCTATGCCATATGTCTCCATATATTCAGTATTGGCATGACATTCTCCACAAGTATTCTCAACATTCAGCGGATAGACTTTTGAAGCGGGATCTTTTACAGACCTCATGCCATGTATCGAATGGCAGTCGCTGCATATAGCAACTTTTTCATCACCTTCGGAGAGCAGTTGTCCATGAACACTTGTTTTATATCTTTGATACTGGTCTACACGTAAATTCGGATTAAAATTTCTCATGTAAAGAGGATCACCATGACAGCGATCACAGAATTGAGGCAGTTTTTCTCTGTCAACTTTACCAACATACCCATTTGCAGGATCCATGGCAATATCCTGATCACCTTCAGGATCGATCCGGCTGTTACCTCCATGACAATCGACACACATAATTCCTCTTTTAAAATGAATATCGTTTTCTTTCTGAACCGCCGGAAAACCCAATTCATCATCCAGGTCAATATGGCAGTCAACACAGTTATTTTCTACTTCCTGTGCGAATGAAAAAGGAATGAAAATTAGAAAAAACAGAACTGGTAATAAGTTAATAAGAGTATATCGCTGCATAGAATTTTTCATTTAATTAGTTATATTATTTTACATGTTCTTATGCATAAACCGTATATGATAGAATTGTAACTACCGCAATATATAAAATTGCGACTATACCTATTGCGGTAAAAACAGGGCTTCTTTTATCTTCATTTGCTTTTTTATCTAAAAAAGGAACAAGAACCCAGAACAAACCGGCAAAAGCAAATGCAAATATTGCTATTACTTCGCCCTCAAAGATCAGAATTTTTGCCGGAACGACTTTTAGAGTCTGGAACATGAACATAAAATACCATTCCGGTTTAATTCCAGCCGGTGCAGGTAAAAAAGGATCCGCCTTCTGCCCCAGTTCCCATGGAAAGATAGCTGCTAAAAACGCCAGCACAGCCACACTGATTACCCATGCAAGTATATCTCTATAAAAAAAGTGCGGAAAAAACGGCATGGATTTTTTATCATCTTTCAGGGAGACAGGCCGTGCATTACCATGTATTTGTACCATAAAAATATGAAGAAACAAGACTAAAGTTGTTAATGCCGGAAGAACAGCAACATGAAATCCAAAAAATCTTGTTAATGTAGCTCCCGTAACATCTTCACCGCCTCTCAAGAATTGTAAAACCCAATCTCCGATCCATGGTATAACACCGGGAATTTCAGTCCCAACTTTTGTAGCAAAGAACGCAAGTTCATTCCACGGCAGAAGGTAACCTGAAAAACCGAATCCAAGTGACAGAAACAACAGAAGTGATCCAGTAACCCATGTGATTTCCCTTGGTTTTCTGTATGCTTTCATTAAAAATGCACTGAACATATGGACAAAAAGAGTAAAGACAAGAAGATTTGCTGACCAGCTGTGAATATTGCGTATCAGCCAACCGTAATGAACCTGGGTAACAATGAACCTGACACTTTCAAAAGCTCCTTCCGCTGAAGGACGGTAATAAAGAAGAAGCAGTATTCCAGTCCCTAACTGAATAAGGAATAAAAAAAGTGTTATGCCGCCGAAATAATACCACACTGAATGTTTATGCTGCGGAACGGTCTTTTTTTTCATGTAGTCGGTTAAGGTGTGCAGTCTTGTCCGTTCACTGATAAATGATAGTATTTTCTTTAACATAATCCTGACGCATTTTTCTTTGTGTAAAAATTACTGTAATCAAAAAATCGCTTTCTATCAAACGGTTATGTTATATCGCTCTGGAGACAAAAATCTCATCACCCTTGGTCATTAAATCCAATTTTTCGAGAGCTTTCGGAGCAGGACCGGCAACAACATTTCCGTAATTATCAAACAAACCACCATGACATGCACACCAGATACCGTTTCTTTCTTTACTATACTGCACTATACATCCAAGGTGCGTACAAACGGCGATGAATGCATGAAAATCACCGGAATCGGTCCGGATTAATAATCCGGGTTTTGAACCGAACCTAAAGGTTTTACTGGAACCGGGCCCTAAATCGTTTATGTTTCCGGCTAATATAATTAAGGATTCTGCTTCGGAAACTGCCGGAGGAGTCATAAATTTAGCAACCGGATAGAACACAGATCCTGAAACAGCAGCTATTCCAAATCCTAAAATGTAACTCATGAAATCTCTTCTGCTACCATCCGACATTTGCGGCCTTTCCAGATTACACTGTTGATATCATGTAATTTATACTGAGAATCTATAATAATTAAAGACAATAAATTCTGTTTTATCAGGAT
>JBHPLC010000037.1:0-22833 GCA_042564455.1 Candidatus Zhuqueibacterota bacterium
TATTCAGTTCTTTTTTATCATTTAAATTGAAACCGTATATTTTTTAACAAAAATAAGGAAACTATAATGGCAGCGGATTTACTCACAAAAGACGATGCTAAACTTCTTGTTGAAAAATATTTTCAGCAGGATGAAAAGATCATCTCAACACAGGAACTGCTTGATTCCGGGATAGTGCCGAGATTAAAGGGATATAAAATACAGCCCGGGAAAGTTTCTGATTCCATTTATGGAGGGAAAGGCACCTATTTTGACAAGAAGGAAGGTAAACCGGCAGAGTTTGAGAATCCTCCTCTTAATACAAAAGACGGCTTTCCTGTACGTTTAATGGTGCGGACTGCCCGTATTTCAACGCATGATATAAACCGGGGTGAGATCCCGTTCAAAGACCAGATCCTCGCCATAAACCATAATTTTATGCGCAGACTGACTGCATGGTCGATCGGTACATCACAATATGATATTCCGGGTGTCAGGGACAGCTCGATCGTTATAGCAGCTGAAAACCTGAAACCGTTCATGTTTGAGAATGTGCTGAGGGGTTATAACGCAAAAAGCACTACCTCAACTTCCTTATACCAGCATTATATAAACGGCATACGGAATTTCTGCGGTCATAAGCTGCCGGAGGGATTGATCCCGAACGGTCCGCTTCCGTATGTGATGGATACGCCATCTACAAAAGCCGAGAATGACGAATCACTCTCGCGGGATGAATTGGTCTCCAGAGGAATATGTACCATGGAGGAATACACTGAGATCATCAATGGTTCTCTTGTGACATTCGGTATCGGATCAGAATTTCTAAGACAGCGCGGAATTATACTGGTGGATTTCAAACTGGAGCACGGCAGAAGTAAAGACGGCAGGATAAAAAGCATGGATGAGATCATCACCATGGATTCCTCCCGTTTCTGGCTTCTCGACGACTATAACGACCAGGTTAACAAACTTAAAGCGGGTGAGATCGACGAACTTGCTCCGAAATCATATTCAAAGGAGTTTGCCCGCGGATTTTCAAAAGGTGATCTCGGTTATACAGATGGTCAGCGTTCAAAGATCGCCGTTCGTTATATTGAAGGCATCCAGCATCTCCTGGGTGAGAGGTTCGAGCCTGATATGCGCACAAGAGAAGAACGAATAGTCTCGGCTATGAATTCTATCCTGGATGTACTTATAGCATAAAATATTTCATATTAATAAATAAAGCCCGCAGGAATTGAATGCGGGCTTTTTTGTTTATTGTATAGTTTAGCCGAAGAAGTAATTCTTATCTGCCGAGTTTGTTCAGCTTTTTATCATAAATATAACTCCCGATCCTTCTGATCCTTTCCATTTCTTCTTCATTCAACGGGCCTTTGTCAAGCACTGTCAGGGCGTCATCCATCTGTTCCTCATTCGCCGCTCCTGTCATACAGAGATCGACATTTGGATTCGAAAGGACAAACCGGTAGGCATCAGGAGCGGAAACAGGCTTTTCTCCCTCGGGCACACTTTTCGCTTTCAAAAGTTTTTTCCAGCAGGTGGCGGTATATATCGTGATCCCCTGACGGTTATCTTCCGGCAGATGCGGGAAAATATCCTTTTCAGCGCCTGAATGTACGGCATTATACCGGATCATAAAAATGTCTATCGGTGAGTCCTTCATTTGGGCAACTTTTGAAAATGTTGTTCTTTTATGCCCCGACATACCAAGGAACCGTACTTTTCCCTGTTCCTTCAGTTTTAATGCTTCGTCGAGTACTTTCCCGGAGGGAATTTTATTGTTCCAGCCTAACAGCAGGACATCGGTGTAATTGATCTTTAGTGTTTTTAATCCCTTTTCGAGGAAATGACTCATAAACGGGCCGAAATGATCATAAGACTGCAGAACAATAACAACATTGTCGCGGTTATTCCGGGCAAGATCACCGATCGACTTCATTGATGCCCTTCTCCGAGGGCTGCTCAGATAAAAATAATTGACACCGTATTCGTGGAAAGCTTTTTCGATAACTTTTCCTGGGATGCCGTATCCGGTACCGATCCCCAGTCTGCTTACCTTAAGCCCGGTCCTGCCGAGAGTCCTGTATTCTCTGAAGTTTTCCAACATATTTTCCCCGTATTTGGTTAATTAAAAACACAAGAATTGCTCCAGGATAAACTCGGTACCAATAATAATTTTATAAAATTGGAAATTTTATACTTAATAACAATAGTTATCTGTTATTGTTCCGGGGAGGCGGGATTTTGGAATGATGTTTTGCTAATACAATAATAAAGACATCATCATATTTTAATTTTCATTGAATATTTTCCCTATTTACTTAATCAGTATCCCCCTGGCGAGGCGTTGTGCACCTTTTGGTGTGAATTCCTCCATGGGGATAATGGCTATGCCCTGATCGATCTTTGCCATGACTCGCGGAGCGGTTATCAGCTTCCCGTCCAGGAGCATACCGATACGCTTATTGATATTAGCGCCTGTCAGGTCGGCGAATTTTCTGGCTCCTTCGGAATTGAAGGTCAGTTCGATCATGAGGTCCTGCGGACTTTCAGTGGCAACAGCATTAGTGATGTCTTTATTCGTGATGTGGACTTTATCATGAATGTAGAATTTCTGATCAGTTCCATACAGTGTTGTCTCTTTGTAACCGGCTGCAGGTTTGTCGCTGCACAGGCGGAATTCAACCGAGACCGGTTCTTCCGGGACAGGTTCGGTATTTAGAGTTTCAATGTTAAAGATATTTGGATCTATCGATTTTGGCACATAATAATCCAGGTAGGTCTCATAAATAATTTTTTCGCTGTCTCTCTTAAAAACCAATTCGGTCGCTACCCAGCCGCCCTCTACTCTCTTCACCTGGTTACATTCTATATCCAATATATATCCGGGTCTTTGTGCCTTGATCCGGACAAAATATAAATGTTCCTTATCCACCCAGAACTGGTTGGAATTTTCGATGGAATTTTCAGCACCGACCACATATACTTTCCTATTCTGCCAGTTTGTTTCATACAGCTTATTCAGGTCAAAATCCCCCATTTTCAGCAGATTTATGGTCTTCTCAGTATCCTGCAGGTATACATCAAATCCAAGTAAAAGGACATTATGAATATAATCACTGTCTCTGGTAATCTTTCCGTCTTCGAAAGTATAATAGTGATCATGAAGGAATATTTCACAATTGCCGTCGCTTAAGTCTCCCATATTACTCCTGACCATACCCGGAAGCTTTAGATATTCCTTGACGACCTCATCGCTAATCACCTCTCCGCCTCTGTATCTTATAACCTGCTGTTCAATTACGAACTTGTTATACCATTTGCCTTCATATTTCTTATACATAGCATTGATCACCTCAAAACCGTTTGTCTGGGCAAAGGCAGAATTTGAAACAAGCAAAAATATTAAAACGGTCAAAATTGCTATTTTATACCTGTACATTTTGTACTCCGGCTGGATTATAGATTATATCTGTTTTAGTATACACAAAAATCAGGATTTTGTTCATTATTTTTTTAGACTGATGGATCAGCAAAAATGAAAAAGGGCTCATTTTGAGCCCTTCCTGTCAAATCCTTGTATAATTATATTATTCTACTACAGTTCTTTTTACCAGACCGATAAAATCCTCCAGAATGAAATATATCGCAGGTACAAGCACCAGCGTTATTAACGTTGCGAACAGTACCCCGAATGCCAGGGATACAGCCATGGGAATTAGGAATTGAGCCTGCATACTCTTCTCGAACAGCAGTGGAGATAATCCCGCAAAAGTTGTCAGAGACGTAAGCATGATAGGCCTGAACCTTGCCACACCGGCTAAGATTATCGCCTCCATCAGTTCTTTCCCTTCTGCTCTGCGGCGGTTTATGAAATCAACCAGTACGAGGCTGTCATTAACCACTACACCTGTAAGCGCGACTATACCGAATCCTGATATGATCGTCAGGTCCATTCCCATAAAAATATGACCCAAAATTGCCCCGATAAAACCAAAAGGAATAGCACTCATAACAATAAAAGGCTGCATGTAGGATCTGAACGGTATGGCAAGAAGGATATAAATCACAAGGAGGGCAAACAGAAAACCCTGGCCGAGCCCTGCAAAAGCCTTCTGCTGTTCGTATTGTTCACCTTCAAGTGTATAACTGATCCCCGGATGATCTTCCAGGAATCCGGGCAATACATTTGCTGTCATATCCAAAATGATCTCATTTGAATTCGCGATACTCACGTCAACGTCGGCAGTAATATTTATCGCTCTTTTTCTGTCAGTTCTGCTAATGGAAGCAAAACCGATCCCTTCTACGATATCCGCAGTCACCGAAAAAGGTACTTCGACTCCACCCGGGACTCTTATTCTCATATTCTCCAGGTCACCTATCGATCTGCGGTATTCCTCGGGATACCTGATCATGACGCGGATGTCATCCCTGCCGCGCTGGATCCTCTGTGCTTCTTCACCGTAAAACGCCTGACGTACCTGAAAGGCAAGGTTTGTCTGAGTTAAACCGAGCGCTTTTGCGTCCTCTTTCAATTGTAGCTGAAGTTCCTTCTTCCCTTCTCTGTATGAATCAGAAATATCAAAAACACCTGCATAGCCGGCAAAGATATCCTTCAGATCGTTCGCAGCAGACTGAAGAAGTTCATAATCAGCACCGGACAATTGAATATTGATTGGTTCACCTACGGAAAACAACGATGAAGTAAAAGTGAGTTCTTCAGCACCGGAGATATTTCCTACAATTTCTCTCCAACGCACAGCCAGTACTTCACTGTTAACTGTTCTAAGATCGCCGGGTATCAGCTGAATATTGACCTCTCCGATGTTTGAGCTGCTTGTTGATCCGAGAGTCCCATGAGCCGGACCCCGTTCATCTCTTGAAGGCTGCTCTCCTATAGAAGACAGTATATTGACAATCGGATTGTTTCCATTGCTTTCATATTCCATTTTAAGCAGTTGAGCGCCTTCTTCCAGCCTCTTGACTGCCTGACTTGTTATTTCAACAGGAGTACCCTGCGGCATCGTTAATCGAGCCAGAACATTATCAGATTCAATATCGGGCATAAATACAAAACCCAGTCTGCCGCCTGCAACAATGCTGACTGAAAGAAGTAGAATCCCTATCCCAATGGAAAGGGTCAGATATCTCCATCGTAGTGTGAAATCCAAAGTATTCTTATAATACCTGTTTACGATCAGTTGAAATTTATCTATTAAACTTTTCTGAAAATCATTCCATTTTCTGTATAGACCGTTTCTATGGTTATTGCTGCCTTTTACTTTCGTATGAGATAAATGCGCCGGCAGGATAAAGAGAGATTCAACCAGCGAGAAAAGCAGACATGCAATAACTATTAACGGAACAACCGCCATTATTTTCCCCATAAAACCCTCTACTGCAAGCAGCGGAGAAAAAGCAGCAACCGTTGTTAGAACAGCAAATGTAACTGGTACCGCAACTTCTCTGGTTCCATCAATTGCAGCTCTAAGACTCGATTTGCCTCTTTCCACATGGCTGTATATATTCTCCCCAATAACGATCGCATCGTCAACAACAATACCTAGTACCAGAATAAAAGCGAACATCGAGATCATGTTCAGTGAAACATCATTAATGGGCATAGTCCAGAAAGCGCCGAAAAAAGACACTATCATACCAACAGTTACCCACCAGGCAAGTCTTAATCTCAGGAAAAAAGCAAGTGCAAGGAATACAAGTGCAAAACCCATTCTGCCGTTTCGCAAAAGTAAAAAAAGACGGTCCTTGAACACAAGCGAATCATCTTTCCATGTAGTAATATGTATTCCATCCGGCATCTGCTGCTGTTTTTTGCCGATATATTCTTTTACTGCATCAGCGACCGTAAGAACATTTTCATCACCAACCCTGAAAACCTGTACAAGTACAACCGGTTCGCTATCAAATCTGGAAACCTGATCAGTATCTGCAAATCCGTCAACAACTTCGGCGACATCTCCAAGCGTCAGGCGTGTTCCGTCGGGGAGCGAACGAAGAGTTATTTTCTCGAATTCCAATCCCTTATAAGCCTGTGCATTTGTCCTGATCGCATATTCACCTGTATTTGATTTTATTGAACCTCCGGGAAGGTCCAGCGAAGATAGACGCACAGCCTGTGCAACTTCATCAAAAGTTAATCCAAACCGCCTTAATTGATTTTCCGAAACTTCAATAGATATCTCATAGGGGCGTGCTCCAGCCAATTCAACCTGACTGATCTCGGGCAGATCGGTTAACTCATCACGGATCTGTTCAGCTATTGATTTTAGACTTTTTTCATTTGTTTCTCCGGAAACGGCAATACTTATTACCTGTCTTCGAGTCACAATTTCCTGAATAACCGGTTTTTCAGTTTCCACAGGAAATGTTGAAATTGCATCAACACGGGATTTTATATCATCGAGCAGTTTTCTTGAATCATAGTCAGGTTCTACTTCAATTGTAACAGATCCTACACCCTCCGAGGCTGTTGAAGTCAGTTTTTTGATTCCCTCAAGATCCTGAACAGCCTCCTCAATCCGTACACATACTCCTTCTTCAACTTCCTCGGGAGCAGCTCCCAGGTATGCCACAGAGACTGTAATCATATCGGCAGAAAATTCAGGGAAAACCTCCATTTTTACCTGTGTTATCGAAAAGAATCCTGCAGCTAATATCAGAAACATCAGTAAATTTGCAGCAACTCTGTTTTCTGCAAACCAGGCTATTGCACGATTCATTTTTTCTCCTTTTCATTATTGACAAATCCTGAGGATTTGTCATCTTCAATTACAGTTACCGGCATTCCGTCAATTACAGCAAGAATGGGAGTAGTACATATACGCTCACCTTCCTGCAGACCGGAATCAATATAAGCCTTGTCTGTTTCAAGCCGCAGTATAGAAATATCCCTGAACCAGAGTCTGTCCTGATCATCTACAACCAAGACCTGACTATTCTCACGTATTATCGACCGCGGGATAACAGCAATGTTCTCAAATTCTTTCCCAACTATCTCGGCATTGACGAACATCCCGACTGTTAAAGGAGGTTTATCTTCTTGTGAGATCCTACCGTACGGATCTTCTACTCTTGCCACAACATAAATCATTCTTGACCTGGTATCAATTTCCCCTTCGATCCTGCTTATATAACCTTCCCACGCATGTTCTCTACCTGCAAATTGAGCCCTTAAAATTACTCTCGGGCCTTTAAAATCTGTCTGTTTACCTCTAAAATTTAACGACATATCAATGAAGGCTAATTCTTCATCCGGCAGGGGCAGGCGGATCTCAGCAAAATCAACCGCATATACAATACCAACCGACATACCCGGATTAATATATTGACCTACGTCTACAGATTTTTGCCGTACTCTACCTGTGTATGGCGCTCTGATCCTGGTTCTTTCTAAATTCAGCTGTGCCTGAGCTTTTCCAGCTTTTGCTGATTCCAAAGAAGCTTTAGCTTCGTTAAGCTGTGGTATCCGTGCTACCAGCGCCGGGATCTCACCGTTATTCAGTAGCTGCCATTCCTGGCGGGCTACTTTTCCTTCCTGTTCTTCAATTTTCAATCTGAGTTCTGCCTGAGCAACCTGATAATTTGCCTGTATTACTGCCAGATCATAATCACTGTCATCAATATTTACTAATACATCTCCCTTTTCAAAGAAACCCCCGTTTACAAAATCAGATGATACAGTTGTCACCTGACCGGCAACCTGAGCAACAAGAGAGGTTTCAGTCCTGGGGGTTACATTTCCCTGTGTTCCAACTATGATCTCTATCGATTGTTTCTGTACCGTATGAACATTTATCAGAATTGGATTTATTTCTATTGGTGCAGTTTCGACATCGGGCCGCATATTAATAATTATTACTGCAATAACAGCACTGAAAATTATTACCATAACAGGAAGAACTATTTTAACTATGTTTTTCATTGTAATTTATCCCTATATTTATTATTTGTCATTTCCCGAATTAATACCCTTAAAACCTCCTCCTAAGGCAAGATACAGGTCAATTCGTGTATCCAGTCTTTCTCTTTTAACCGTCAGCAGCTGACTTTCATTATCAAAAGCAGTACGCTGAGCTTCCAGCATGGTAATAAAACCCACAAGGCCACTTGAATACTGTTCCTCAGCAAGATCACGTGCCGCAATTGACTGTTCAGTCGCTGTCTCTAAAGAGTTCTGACGTTCCAGCAGGTATCTTTCACCTGCTAAAGCATTTTCCACTTCCGAAAAAGCCGTCAAGGCTGTTTGTGTATACTGTAAATAAGCTATCTCTGCATTACTTTTTGCCAGTTCCACACCAGCTTTAAGGCGTCCACGATTAAAGACCGGCTGAAGAACGTTGCCTGCAAGGCTCCAGACATGAAAATCACCGCTAATAAGGTCTGTCAGGTCATTACTTGATGTTCCCCCGGATCCTGTCAGACTGAAACTGGGATAAAGAGCTGCTTTGGCACTTTTTATTCTGATACCAGCAACAAAAAGTGTCTTTTCCGCTGCAACCAGATCCGGCCTGCGGGAAATAAGATCAGAAGGAAGTCCTGCCGGAACATCAAAATTCATCTCTGGAAGTTCTAAATTAACATTGATAGCGTTAGCAGGATAACGTCCCAAAAGTATTTCAAGCTGTCTGACAGTATTTTCATATACCGACCGTCTGGTCTGCATTACCGCATTAATACCTGCAAGATTGGCAAGTGAAAGCCGATAATCCAGAGAACCTCTCAGACCGGCTTCATATCGAATTCTGACCTGTTCAGTTGAAAGCTGCATGGATCCAAAAGTCGCTTCAGACAGCTCCATCTGTCTTTTTGCTTCAATCGCAGCAAACCATGCTTTACAAACCTGTCCGGCAAGAGACAGCTGAGCCCCATAAAAATCTGCCTGGGAGGCTTGATACTGTGCAACGGCCGCTGCCTGATCTGCTCTGAGTTTTCCCCACAAGTCAAGTTCCCAGCTTAAGTTGAGCGATACCCCAAATGAATTGTTCGTATTACTTAAAACAGATCCTTCCCTACCCGGGATTGGGAGGCCGATAAAATTATTTTTACTTCGTGAACTATTGAAACGAAAGTCTGCCTGAGGTAGTAAAGGAGCTCCGGCAATTATTGCCTGAGAGGCGGCAGATCGTACATTGAAAGCAGCTATCTGAAAAGTGTTATTCTGTTCAAATGCTTCTTCGATGATCCTGTCGAGTTCAGGATCATTAAATCCTTTCCACCAAACTGAATCAATAAAAGCATGAAAATCAATCTCCTCCCCCCAATTTTCCGGAATATCAACTTTTTTTTCAACAGTCCGGTTGGTATTGGACGAAGCACATGACATGAATAATAAAAACACAACCAACAATAAATAATTCAAACGCATTCCATATCTCCATATTTATAATTTAACCGGTGGAGCATTAAAAGCTCCTTTAAGGAAAGATATTAATCTTCCCAAAGTAAGTTCAGCATCCGGCTGTTCAGTATCAAACTCCGGATGATGCATATGTTTCGGGTGCGGCATCATACTTATTCCCACTGAACCGATCATGAATTTAAATCTACTGAAAATCTCATCCTTTGACAAACGCGGCAGGGCCTTTCGGAAAGCTTCAATGTACTTTAAATTCACTTCCTCCAATTGTCCAAACAGCAGTGTCTTAATATCATCCGGTTCTGAATGTATCTGACCGAACAGTTTGTGTATCCTGGTACTCACGGAAGCATTAAGTTTGATTAATACTATCGGGCTTATAAAAGCCTCAATAATTTTTTCAATCAAATCCGGCGAATTCATATCATTCTCTAAAACATTATCCAGATTTCTCTGACGTTCTGAATTTATAGGCCCGAACCTTCTTTCAAATACGGCTTTGATTAATTCTTCTTTAGATCCAAAATGATAGTGAATTGAAGCAAGATTTATCCCGGCATCCGCAATAATAGACCTGAGTGATGTCCCTGAAATCCCGTTTTCTGCAAACAATTTTTCAGCTGTTTCAATAATTTTGGTTTTTGTGTCAGACTCAACCATTTTTATCTCCCGGAATTAAAACATACCTATAAGTTGTTATGTTTCTAAAAAATGAATAACTTTCCGTTATTTACCATTCAAGAATAATGATAAGCTGATATAAGGAATTACAAATTCAAACTGAAACAATTCAATCGTTCGTTTTAATCATACGCTTTATTGAATCTTTTATTTTAATAGAACATTTTTCCATTTGATCAAGTTCCATTTTATTATTTGCATAAAATCTAATTTTATTGTATAATACTGATGATATCATGTTCGAATTCTATTATATTATATTTCTTGCTTCCCTTGATTTTTTTCTCTGATCAAATTGTAACAAATTCATAAATCCAGACTCAAATACATTTCACATATATTAAAGATCATTATATATTTTCTTCTGAGACGCTACAGATTGTTTGTTACTGAACGGCTTAGCAAATTACTTGTAAATAACTTATCTTAATAAAACAGGCATACCAATATGATCAGATTACTTTTTTCAGCTTTAACAGCTGTATTTCTGTGCAGTTGTGCGGCAAAACCGGTACATGATTTAAGCTATGTCTCAGGTGAAATTAAAGAACGCACAACTTTTGGTCTAAGTGATAAGAAATTATCCGAAGGACTGCTAATCCCAGAGGCAATCTCAATTTCTGATGGCTTAACTCAGGAAGAAGCAGTGGCAGTCGCGCTCTGGAATAATCCTGAATTTCACTCTTCCCTTTCAGCCCTCGGAATAGCCCGTGCAGACCTTGCAGAAGCCAGCATGATAAAAAATCCGGTGTTTTCATTTCTTTTTCCTGTTGGACCAAAGCAGCTTGAATCCAAGATCTTTTTCCCCATAGATTTTATATGGCAGAGGCCCAGCAGGGTTGCCGCGGCAAAATTAAATGCCGAAAGTATTGCAGAAAACCTCGTACTTAATGGGCTCGGACTTGTCAGAGATGTTAATATTGCATTTAATGATTTTCTGTCTAAACGCCGGATTGCAGAATTATCTCAGAGAAACGCTGAAGTACTTTCTGAAAAAGCCGGCCTTTATCAGGCACGTTATAGAGAAGGTGACATTAGCGAAATGGAATTTTCTGTTTTAAGAAACAAAATTATGGCAGGAGATATTATATATAGCAGCCGGGAATACTATTCCTGGTTGCTGAAGAGGATTGAAGTTTTCAGAAATAATTCATCAATCTCAGGATCCGATTAATTCCTGAACTTTTTCGATCACTTCCTCAGGATCTATAGGTTTATCGATGAACATGTCCGGTTTAAGCAGTCCTTCATCCCTCATGTGTCTGATATTTTTCCTTAACGCCTCTCTTAAGCTGTCAAAAGGACGTTCGTGCGTATCTTCACTATCCTCGTCGAGGTCTTCCAATACTTCCGCCACACCGGTCAGCATGATCACGGGCAGGTCTTTGTATCTCTCATCCCGGCGAAGCTGTTTAATCAGTGTAAAACCCGTTTTCTTCGGCATCATAACATCCAGCAGGACAAGATCCGGATTCTCTTTCTCTATCAATTCGAATCCGACTTTTCCGTCGTAAGCATATATGGTTTCGTAACCGTTCTCTTGCAGAGCGGTAGTAAGAAATTTTACCGTATTGACTTCATCGTCAACTACCAAGACTTTCTTTGCCATCTTTGACCTCCTTACTTCATTTGTTTGCATCTATGGGAATTGCAATGCGGAATTCCGTACCTATACCGGGCTCTGATTCCACATCGATACTCCCGTTATGAGCATCAATCATTCTTAAAGTTATTGCTAATCCCAATCCGGTACCGGACTTGCTTTTGGTACTGTAAAATGGTGCAAAAATTCTTGTTTTGACATCCTCTGTCATACCGCATCCGTTATCTTTAACTTCAAGAATTGCATTCTGATCGCCATTATTAAGATATGCTTTCAGGGAGACTTTTGGAACTTCGTCATTTTTATAATCCTTCCATAGGCAGGCATCTATCGCATTGGATACAATATCCATCAGTGCCGTATGTATCATACCGGAATCGCATTTTACCGGGGGTAATTCTTTTGAAATATCCAGATCGAATTCAATCCCCTTATCCCTGGCATTTTTCCTGACCACGAGGTCGATATCTGCCAATGCCTGAGCCAGATCAACTTCCTCTATCTTTGGTTTCCATTCCTTCACATATTTTAGCATGTCTCTCGACATATCGGTCATTCTCTCGATACCTTCCTGAACGATCTCCCATCCTTCCTTCAGCATTGTCTGGTTATCCTTTCCCAGGCCGGTTCTGACCATGTACGCACCACCCTTGCATGTATTCAGCATGTTTTTAAGCGAATGCTGAACTCCTGTAAAAACCTCTCCGATAGCTGCAAGACGCTGTGACTGGATCAGCTGCTTCTGAAAACGTTTTTCCCTGGTAATATCTTTGCTTATACCTATGGTACCGACAATCTCTCCTGAAGGATTCCGCATCCTCGAAAGAGTAAGAAGTACATCCCGGACCTCACCACTTTTTGTCAGAAACCTGGCTTCATAGTTAACCACACTATTAGCATCCTTTAGTCTTTCAAGCGCAATTTCTCTTTCACGAGGATCGGCAAAGATCATCTCGATAGGTTTTCCGATCACGTCAGACCGCTGATATCCCAAAGCCTCCTCTGCGCCTGTGTTGATTGTCAGGATCTTTCCCATTGCGTTCACAGTAATAATGATGTCAGCGGTACTTTCCAGAACATTTTCGAGATAATCCCTGGCTTTGTTAAGCTCTGCCTGAAAAAAGGAAAATAATACTGCTATATCGTTGAAAGACGAAGCGAGTGAACTGAATTCATCTTTTCCATTTTCATCGAGGCGAAAATCGAACTTTTTCCCTGCCAGTTCATGCATACCTTCAGCCAGCCTGCGGATTGAACGCATAATACATAGACGAATAATGAGCCAGGCGGATATACAGCTGAGGAAAATGACGATCGAAACGGTTATAGAAATCCGCAGAATCCTGCTGGATTCCAGGTAATTCACCCTATCGAGCAAAGAACCCGCAAACAGGACAAGTACTGACACAATAATAAAAGCGGTACTCAGTTTCCAGAAAAATGGAATTTTTTTAAACATGAGCAGCCTCTATTATCTATGCTTCCTGAACAGATCAACGGTTAATTTGGAATTCAAATAATCCTCTTCACCATTACTCACTAATAATTTCTGTGAGCCGGTTATTTAACTGAACCGGTCTGTTCAAGAATTCTTGCTTCTGTTGGAAGCAATTTGAATACTTTCAATCCTAAACCAAACATGAATCCAATAACGCCAAATACACCCAGAGCCTGAAGTACTTCAAGAAAACTTACGGCATAGGTTGTGATACCCTCCTGAATAACAGAAGCAGTTATCTCCATACCGGGAAATAGTTCCGGAGGGTGTGTTAATCCCGGAATAACTATCACATATCTTTCACACAGGACACCAAAGATCACTAAGCTTGAAGCTAAGACTATCCATCGAATAGACTGACCCGTTTTTCGCTTAAATAGTATAAACATAGGAATCACACAACCGATAAGTATCAATCCGATCCAGAAAAACAGACTGTGGATTCCTCCGAACAGGTAATAAACTGCTGCATGACGCAGCTCAACCACATATGCTCTATAGGCATTTTCAACAAAAAGGAAATACACAACCACAAGAATACATATGGCAAGGAATCTTCCAAGCCAGACAATCAGTTCATCATCCAGATGACGTTTGGTGATTTTAAACAGCGAGACTATTAATATGATCATCAAGGCAGTACCTGAGGCCATAGCAGCAGCCACGAAGCTTGCCGGTAATAAAGGTGATTCATAAAGGACCCTGGCGCCAAATCCAAATATTGCTCCGGTACCGCTGTGAACACAGAATGCCCATCCAAAAGCCAGAGTAGCAATAACTTTTGTCAGTTTTTTCATTTCAGTGAACAGAGCCCATAAATATACAACGCATATCAGAATATGCCCGATATACAATATAGGATTAATAGAAAACATCGATTGAAGGTTAAAATATACAAAAGGCTGAACAAAGACCCTGTCCATTCTTCCCTGATCGGTCAGGATCGACAACAGACCGGCGATCAGGAAAAGCATGGCGACATAAACAGCTATTCTGGCAAAAGGTTTGTACTCCGACTTGCCGAATACACCGTATAATCCTGAGATCACCAGTGATCCGGCCGACAATCCGATGTAGTAAACTGCCATAACGATCTGAAGTCCCCACGGAACCCGTGAATACATTCCGGTGACCCAAATCCCATTTTCGATAACCCACCATGTGGCAATTCCTCCTATGACTGCGAAAGCAGCAAAGATGATCATCATCACACGGTATTCAAATGAACTTCCATCAATACTGTCGAATTTTATTTCCATGCCTTACCTCAACATTGCGGCTAATTACAGGCCTATATAATAAACTTTTGGTTCTGTACCAAGATCCTCTCTGATACGTTTAACTGCAGCGGTGGTAACCGTTTTAGCTATTTCGCTGTTCTCATCATTCAGATCACCCACCATCAAAGCACCCGCTCCTTCATTCTTGCAAGCCTCAACACAAGCAGGTATTTGCCCTACATCCAGGCGGTGAGCGCACAGGTTGCAGGCTTCTGCAACTCCATGAGACCGCTTCGGCTGCTCTTTATTATCCTCTTCTTCCCATTCTTTATCTTTAAAATTGAAATACCTTGCGTTATAAGGACAAGCTATCATACAATATCTGCATCCGATGCACCTATGATGATCAACAATAACAATTCCATCATCGCGTTTATATGTTGCCTGAACCGGGCACACTTGTGCACATGGAGGTTTATCACAGTGATTACATAACAGGATCACGGATTTTTCGGTTGTGGTGGAACCAATGGTGTTTTCTAATTTGATCTTTCTGATCCAGTGAATATCCCATTTTTCATCCCCGTGCAATGCCACATTGTTTTCATGCCTGCACGCATCCAGGCAAGCAGTACATCCATCACGGCATTTAGTAAGATCAACGACCATTCCCCATTTACGCCCTACCAACGGACTTTCTGCACCGGAGTTGTCAAAAGCGGATGAAGTTAAGAAACGGAAAGCATATGCACTGGAAGCTCCGGCTATAATTGTGCCTCCCGCAACTGTTAGAAAATCTCTTCTGTCCATTTTTACCTACCTTAAGTTAAAACCTTCCGAACCGATTACGGATAATAGTGACAGCCCCAGCAATCAGGACTCATGCTTGTGGCTTCATGGCATTTAGTACAAAATCGTTCCCTGCTCGTGTGACAATCCCGGCATTTTTTAATACTCACTTCTCCTCTTATACCATGACGTACAACATTCTCTCTGACCGATCTTAAAAGCTCCCAGTGATGATGACGCATGTATTCCTTATCATATCCCTGGATACACTTGGTATAAATTGCGGATGGTTTTTCATAAAACGGCTGTGTATCCTGACTATCCTGTGCAAAGACAAATGAAAACAGGCTGTATACAAGAGGTAAAAATATAATAATTATTGGAATTGCCGCCACAGCAGCGGATGATTTGTTATTAGAAATTTGTTCATTATTCATTATTTTTCCCCGTCTCATTGTTTTTATCTGCTTCGCCTGCAGGAGATTCCTCATTTCGGCCGCTGTATTCTGCATAGATCATAGCAATCGTCCGGTACACCAGATGTGCGAACTTGGAATACGGCAGGTACAGTATAAGTGTGCATATGAACATCAGGTGTGCAAAATAAGCCAAATGTCTATGAGGCTCCAGTCTTACATAATGTAATATTTCGGTAATGAAACCTGTCAGGGTCACTATGAAAAGTAATGAAATAAGAGTCCAGTCAAAATATGAACCCTTCGAAGTATGTTCGGGATCCCTGTAACGATCTCCTATCATCAGGCATAAACCACCAAGAAGTGACAGGCCGCCAAGATTTGCGAGTAATTTCCAGGGACTCCAGAATCCAAATGGATATACAAAATCACTTTTTATCAGAGGATTGAATCCTGTCGTAATTACCCATAGAGTTACCATTGATAAAGCTATAAAACCAAAAAAGACCAGCATATGAGCAGAATAACGTGTATGTGCTGTAGTGCACTTGTCAAAGTTTTTATGAATAATGATATTCTTCAATGTTGTGAAAATACTTGGCATAAGACTCTTTGTATTTTTTGAATATCCTGCCTGACCGGCCATCGTTTTCAGATCAAACCAGAAACGTCTAATACCTATTAGCATTATAAAGAATACCAAAACGCTCAAAATAAGAAAGAAACTGTTCAGCAGCCAGTGAGGGAATAGATTGGAGTAATTATATATTATCCTGTCTCCGGTGAAATTGGAAATGCCCAGGGCCTTTTCAATCGGATCTTTCAGATACAAAGCAAGACTAAGTAGTAAGATCGGGATGCCCAGGAGAAAAGGAATAAACTTTGGTGTATTTACCCACCTGCCCAGAAATCTTGGAAAAGAATGATAAATTACACTCTCCTGCCTTATTGCAGATAATACATCACCCGGTCTGGCACCGCGCGGACACCTTGTCGAGCAATCATTACAATGGAAACATAACCATACATCCGGATCTCTGAGCAGACGATCCTTCATTCCCCAAGCAGCCCAGGCCATTTCCTTAGAAGGAAAAGGTTTTGGATCAGGTGAAATAGCACATGTTGCCGAACAGGTACCACACTGCATACACTTTTTAAAAAGATCTCCGCCCCGTTTACTCAGTGCCCGGATAAATTCCAGATCAGGTTCAACCAGAACAGGTTTGCCATTATCGGAATGTGTAAGATCAGTCTGTGAGCTTTCCTGTGTTTGTTCTTCCGCTGTAGCCTGCATAATCCTCTCACTATTTTACGTTAATATCTTTCTCTCTTATTGTATATCTAAAATATATTTCTGTGGATCAATTTTTCCTGTTACATTCCTTTAAATGGATTCATACCGATCTGTTCGATCAATTCGGCAAAGTTATCAAATATCTCCGGGATCTTTTTAAACTCGGATATTTCCAGCTGATGAAGCTCCACACGCTCTGTTTCCATTTGCATCTGCTGTAATTTTTCACCAATATTTGCACTCCTTGAAGCAGCCAGTTCACTACCTTTACAAAAATGGCATTGATAATCATCTCCATACTTGCAGCCTATCAATATAGCACCGTCAAATCCTGCTGATATCGCTTCTGTTACCCAGACGATGTTGACCGATCCCAGACATCTAACGGGAATAACCCGGAAAAATGGACTGTATTGAAGACCGTGTTTCCCTGCCAGTTCCAATGCCGGGATAGCATCGTTTTCACACATCAGGACCAAAACTCTCGGTTTTTCTTCAAACTCATCCGGCACATTGACTGCTTTGATCATGTTTGCAACGATATTCACTGAATAATCTTTGAAGGATACGATCCGTTCCGGACATGCTCCGAGGCAGACTCCGCATCTGCGACAGCGGGTTGCCCTGAGTAATGGAGTGCCTTTCTCATCTTCATTCAGCACTCCAAAGGGACATTCCTCGGTACATCTTTTACATTGAGTACATTTCTGAAGGAAGAAATCAGGAAAGGATTTGTCCCCGGCACGCGGATGCACGGCTTCACCTCTGGAGGACATTTCCATACACTGTATCGCCTTCAATGCTGCTCCTGTAGCATCTTCTATACTGCTGATCCTGTCCATTGGCTGACGAACACTTCCTGCCGGATAAATTCCTGTACGCCGGCTCTCGTATGGAAAACAGATAAAATGAGAATCCGGAAATCCGTATTCGAGGATCGGCAGATCCGGTCCCTGCCGATAATTAAGATTCAGGATCGCAGTTCCTTCATGATCCTTTAACTCTTCCACCTTTTCTTCAGCTGCCTGTCGTTGAGTCTCAGTTTCACCCTTTGTAGTTGTTACCTTTGCATCTTCCAGTGCACGGATAGCTTCTCCATCTGCAGAATTTGGAACCATTCCCGAAGCAAGAACTACCAGATCCACTTTTACCTGTATCTGTTCACCGGGCATGGTATTTTTTACAGAGACTGTCAGTTTTCCGTCATCGTTCCGTGCAACATCTGATACTTCTCCTTTGGTGAAGAATATCCCGGAATCCTCCTGCGCTTTACGATAGAAATCTTCATAGAGACCGGGAGTCCGAATAAACTCATAGAAGACATATGCTTTTGCCTCATTATCCTGCTCTCTCAGATACATTGCCTGCTTAAGAGTAGTTAAGCAGCAGATCGACGAGCAATAGGAATGATGTTCTTTATCTCTTGAGCCGCCGCATTGGATAAATGCAATATTCTTTACTTCCTTACCGTCAGAAGGACGAGTTATCTTTCCTTTGTTTTTAACCATTTCTTCCAGATCGACATTCCTGATAACATCCGCTACCTTGCCGTAAGGCAAAGAATCACGAGGTTCTTTCGGTTTCCATCCGGTAGCCTGCACTATAGATCCTACGCGAAATGTATCCAGTGCTTCGCTATCCGGTTTTCCATTCTTTGTTGAATGAAGTGTTACATCAAACAGGCCGGGAGCTCCTTCGATTTTACTTGTAACAGCAGACTTATATATCTTAATTTTGGAATTCTCTTCGACTTCGGTGATCAGTAAATCAACATTCGTATCCTCCAGATCACGGTATGGAGGTTTTGTCGGAATTGATTTGAATTGCTTAGATAACCAGCCGCCTAATGTATCGGATTTTTCCACAAGCCGGACTTCATAACCTGTTTTCGCCGCTTCCAAAGCTGCTGTCATACCTGTAATTCCACCGCCTACAACCAGGACACTCTTGTCGATGGCTTCTTCTAACTCGACTGGTTCAATCATTTCCATTTTCTGGATCTTGGTTATGTACATTCGGAGATAATCCTCTGCCAGCATCTGAGTGTCTTCCTCGTTAGGAGGCTGACACCATACTACCTGCTCCCGAATTCCTATCTTTTCCACTATTACATCATCCGGGAAAATATCATCTTCATAACTGCGTGGGGATATTCCGGCAATTACAACTTTGTTAAGGCCTTCTTTCTTAATATCTTCTATAACCGCATCCAGATCGGTTTTTTCGCAGGATCCTATCGTCTTACAGAATTCAATATTGTATTCTTCTGTTGCCACTTTACTCAAAGCTTCTATGTCAAGTGCTTCTGCTATCCCATAACCGGTACATAAAAAAACGCCTAATTTATCTTCCATTGTATTATTCTCCTCCGTTTAGACATTGAATAGCTTTTAACGCAGCTGCTGCTGATTCTTTAGTTGTGCTGGAAACATCACACGGATGTTTGGAACATCCGGCTGCGTACACTCCATCTATACTCGTGCTGCCATCGATAAAACCGTATTTATCATATTTTAATTCAAAAGGCATTTTCAGATCCGCATCATTAGGAACCATACCCGTTGCGAGTACAACCATATCAAAATCCCGGTGCAGATTTTCACGGGATATTGTATCTTCAACATCCAATATCAGGTTCTTGCTACCGGAATCCTCGTTGATTGCGGCAACCTTACCTTTAACAAAAGAGATGTTAGTATCTTCCAGTATCTCGTAGTAGAATTTCTCCAGACGGCTGATAGTACGAATATCTATATAAAAGATAGTGACCTTGGAGTTTTCGTTCTTCTCCCTGAGGAACCTTGCCTGTTTTAAGGAGGCCATGCAGCATACCGCCGAACAATAAGGAAGATGATTCTCATCTCTCGATCCGGCACATTGTACAAATGCCACATTTTCTGCTTTTTTACCGTCTGAAGGCCTTATGATCTCTCCGTTAGTAGGACCGTTCTGGGCTGCTAATCTCTCCATCATTACATTAGTAATCACATTTTGATATTGTCCGAAACCCAGCGTGTCGAGTTTTGCGGCATCGTATGGTTTCCATCCTGTAGCTAAAATTACTGCTCCAACATCAACCTTGATCTTTTCCTCTGCCAAGTCCCAGTCTATAGCTCCCTCCGGACAATTTTTTATGAGAGTTTTTTCATCAGCTTCAGATAGAGCATCTCGGTCAAGGACATAATTTGGCGGGTACGCCATATCATGCGGGAAATAGAGTGCTTTTGTCTTATCTAAACCATAGTTGAATTCATTAATCCTTTCAGAAGTGATCTGTTCTGCAACTGAATCATTCAAAAGGTGTTTTCCGGTTACAAACCTTGGTTTGATCTTAAGGATTGCCTTAAAATCACCGGCTTCACCTGAGATTTCCTCAACTGTGGTTAAAGTATGGACAGTTATTCTGGGATTTTGTTTGATTCTGCGGATATTGATCTCGAATCCGCACGTCGGCGGGCACATCTTGGGGAAATATCGATTCATTTGTATCACGCGTCCGCCAAGATAGGGTTCTTTCTCTATCAGAATGACGCGATAACCGACTTCGGCAGCTTCTACTGCCGCTGTCATACCTGCAATCCCTCCCCCGATTACAAGAATTGGCTTTGTATTTGATTTCATAATACCATCCTTACAAGTACATCTTGAGCTATTTTAGGCGCATTGCCTGTGAGTAGTTGATTAATATGAACAAATGGTTCTAAACATTCAACCGCTCTTATTTGCGGTAAGATACTCCCTACAATCTCATTACCTCAGTATGATTGCAAGTTTACAATACATCAATAAAACAACACCTTCAAGAAATTCTGTTTCTGGCAATATTGTCAGAGAAAACAAATACTATTTTGTTTGTTTTTAGTAGCAGCTCCTAACGTTTTTAGTATTGTGAAATTTTTTACAATCTTTTAAGGAAACTAATAAACTATATTAAATAAAAAGCTTACTCTTGGATTTTAAAATTAAAACTAATTCAACAATGAATCTATTATGAACTAATTCTTAATAATCAATTCATAAATGATCACAAAGTATCAAAAATTGTGAGAAACTAAAATTTCAAGAGAACAGTTTTTTTGAAACCAAAAAAATTGATCTTAAAATTAACTTCCTTATTCCGTAGAATTTCAGCGGTAAGTACTGAATGTGCAGGTCTTCAGAATCTTAATGTGCAAGTCTTCAGAATCTTTAATGACAATCTAAAGAACTCAACTGTAGGTACTGAATGTGTAGGATTTCAGAATCTTCTGAGCCACCTTATTTAATACTTAATAAAAAATATATTAAATTGCAAGTATTTTCCACAGTTCTTACATAGTTTGTAATATTTCTATAATCACATGACCTTTTTCTTTCACATATTTCCTGAATTTGTATCATATTTTTACTTTGCTGTTATAAATTATACACATTATAATTTCACTTCCCATACACTGATGGGTCGATACGATACTTTTCGATGACCGGAAATTCGCCGGGAGGCGTATACATGCGGTAAGCGTATTCGTTCCGGATGACATCCGGGAAAAAAGGGAATTGAGCGCGTGCGATCAGTTTGCCCGCCGCCACATCCACAATGTCAACCATATACGAATCGATCTCCATTTTTTCACCCATTTCTTTATCGGAAACCGTTCTCCGGTGCTTTTCCTCGGCGCTGATGTTATAATGAAATCCGAAAACGTACTGCCCGTCGGTGCGGAGATATTTCAGCGGGGGGAAATACTTCAGGGTGCTTCCGAATGATTTTGCCGTTTCGCTGGCGTACTCTCTCATGCCTGTAAGATATGACGGGATCTCCCGCGGCACGTACGAAACCGCGACGGTGTCACGGGCACTCCCGTTCAGCGGGGCAATGATCAATCCGTATACACCGGAGGAGCCGTTTACGGAGCAGTCGAAATACGTATCGGTGTAAACCACCTGTTCAGCGTCGATAAAGTCCCAGAGATATTTCCCGGCATAATCAATACTCTCAGTTCCTCCCCCTTTGTCCTACCTGACAGTGCCCTTTATGTTGTAGCGCGCCACTTCGATAAGCGTATCGGGCTGCTGGTACAGCAGGTACTGATAGACCGGAAAGATGCCCTCAACGTCCATATTCAGTCCGGTCAGTTCGATAACGTGCCGTTCGCTATCGAGCGCGTATACCTGCTCCATCATGGTTAAGCTCAGGCCGTCTCTCCTGTTCAAGGCATTGAGCTGAAGGTCCTGTGTTATTCTTTCCAGTTTAACGAATTTATGATCAGGCCGGTAGACGTTGTATTCCCAGAGGACATTCATAACCGTAATATAGCCGGTTGGGGATAGTCCTGGATTTTGCGGTACGTTGAACTCGCCTGGCCCCTGACCTTTGCCGCCGAATATCGTTTTCGGCTCCCCGTCCGGGCTGAAAACCTTAACGGAGGTCTCGTCTGTCACATAGATATTCCCGTCTTTATCCACCATTATCCCCGACGGACCGGCAAGCAGGTACTCTCCGTTCCGGATGTCGTCACCGAATGAGATTTCAAGTGTTAGTGAATTTTTTATGAAAGAAGCGTCTGAGTTATTGGAAATATCCTCTTCCGAGGAGCAGTTAATAACAAGAAAAAGACAGAGCAGCCAGGCAAGGTGTTTCATCATTGATCTCCAAATATATCTGAATCATTATTAATCTTTAGAAACAAAATACAAGTTCTTTGACCTTATGTTACAAGATATTGAATGGATTTTTTTCCTGTTAGCGGGGGCGTGTTAGAATCGAACTCATTGGTGAGACTGTATTCAATCTCATTATATACTTTTTACATCGGAAAAGTAAGTTATGCTTTTCGAGCAAACCGAAAAGATCGCTCAAAGAGATCAAGCTGTAACGGTTCAGAATAAGTTGGACTAAAAAGGGCTCTATAAAAGCCCTATGTTATTGTTATTTAGTATTAGCGCATAGGTAAATCTAATCCTGCTATCCCGCAGAATGCGGAACGTC
>JBHPLC010000038.1:0-19403 GCA_042564455.1 Candidatus Zhuqueibacterota bacterium
CAGATGACAGCTTTCTTGATGAAAATGATGAAGTAATTCAGAAGTATATTTCAGCATACACTGCAGGAGAAATTTCCAGGGAAAGTATAATCCAAATTCAGTTCCGCAGTGATGTAGCCGACTCAAGCCAGGTCAATGAAATCCTCTATAAATCTCCTTTAACCTTTGATCCTTCAATTAATGGGGATGCTGTGTGGACAGATACGCGAACTCTGGTATTTCGTCCTGTAAATATACTTCCAGGAGCCCGGGACTATACGGCAACCATTGATCTGAATGATATTATTAAAGACTTTGACAGCAGTGGAAAATTCAGATTCGCATTTGCAACGATACAACAGACTTTTGAGGTTGAGATCGACGGATTGGAATCATCTGATCCTGCTGATTCGAGGCCTCAGCAGCTCAGGGGGAATATAGTCACCGCAGATGCAGCGAATGGTATCGATGTGGAAAAAATACTGCTCCCGGAATTTAAAGATGAAGAACTTGATATACGCTGGTCTCATTCACAATCCCGAAGAATACATACTTTTATCATCAGCGGGATAATGAGAGATGAAATTCCGACAGAAGTAATTCTGAATTTCGACGGTGAACCTATTGAGAGTGATAAAAAAGACAAAATGAATATTACCATTCCGCAGCTCGATGAGTTCGATGTTCTGCAGGTAAGACCTGTCCAGGATGAAGAACAGTATGTTGAGATCCGTTTTACGGATCTGCTGCAGAGAAACCAGAATCTTAACGGATTGATCCGGATCGACAGAGTTAATAATCTCAGATTTGCAATAGACAATAATATTCTGAGGGTTTACAGCACTGCTCAATGGCCCGCAGAAGTAAATGTAAATATTGAACCGGGTATCAGGAACTATGCCGGTGAACGCTTTGAAAATGCGAAATTGTTTAATATTACCTTTGAGGAACTTAAACCGCAGGTACGGTTTACCGGGGATGGAGTGATTCTCCCTACTACAATGGGCGCCACAATTCCCATAGAAGTAGTAAATTTGAATGCAGTGATCATTGAGGCAGTTCGTATTTATGAGGATAACATTCCTCAGTTCTTTCAGGTGAATAACTATGAAGGAATTCGTGAACTTAACCGGGTAGGTGATACGGTTTGGAAAAAAACGGTTCCTTTGAACTTTACACCCGATAAGAAGAACCGCTGGGTCAGATACGGACTTGATGTGGAACCGCTTATTCAGGATAATCCGGGTGGAATTTACAGAATAACTCTTACTTTCGAACGCTCCCATATCGTTTATGACAGTCCTGTCGGTAAATTTGACTGGGATGAGATTATCAGCAGACCTTATAATTATCGTGACTATAATACACAAAGACTGAATCCATATCATCCTGCCTTTTATAGACGTTACTACGACCACGATATTACAATTTCAAGAAATGTATTTGTTTCGGATATCGGACTTATTGCAAAAAGAGACAGTGACAACAATTTACTTGTCGCCGTCACGGATCTGAAATCCACGGAACCCATGCCGAATGTGTCCCTGGAACTGCTTGACTTTCAGCAGCAGAAAATTGGATCTGCAGAGACAAACAATTCAGGGATAGCTGTATTTTCTTCCGAAAAAATTCCGCATTTGGTAATGGCATCTCATGGTGGTCAGAAAGGATATCTCAGGCTCGATGAGCGGTCAGCATTGGCATTCAGCCATTTCGATGTTGCCGGTGAAACGATTTTGGAAGGGATAAAAGGATATATTTATGGTGAACGTGGCGTGTGGCGTCCCGGAGATAATATATTTCTCACATTTGTTCTTATGGACCCGGATAACAGATTCCCGGATAATTATCCCGTTCAGTTTGAATTCTTTAATCCGCGGGGACAGCTGGTTACCACCATGGTAGATAACAATTCGCTTAATGGTTTTTATCGGTTCTCGACAGCAACAGATCCGGATGCGCCGACGGGAAACTGGAAAGCACAGGTAAAAGTTGGCGGTGTTACATTTGAAAAAATTGTTAAAGTTGAAACAGTAATGCCGAATCGCCTGAAGATAGACCTTTCATTTGAAGGTGACAGAGAAAGCCTGACCGAAGGTGATCTGAACGCTGAACTCTCCGCCGCGTGGCTGCATGGTGCAACAGCACGAAATTTGATATCCGACATTAAACTCGATCTCACATCCGTGAAAACGGTTTTTCCCGATTTTGAGGAATATGTCTTCGATGATCCTGTTTTGCAGTTCAGTTCGGAAAGCCGGACTCTATACGAAGGAGAACTCGATGAGACCGGTAAATCCATCATAAAAACAAGTCTTAAAACAAACAATACTGCCCCGGGAATGCTGAAAGCTCAATTTAATGTGCGTGTGTTCGAACCGGGCGGAGCGTTCAGTGTTGACCGTTTCGATATGCCGTATCACCCGTACAAAAACTATATCGGTCTGTCTATTCCGGATGAAGATCCAATCAGGATAAGGCTGTCGCCGGAAACTCCCCATGAAGTAAATATTGTATCTTTGGACAATGACGGGCAATACGTACCATCGGGCAATGTTGAAATCAAGTTATACAATCTGAGGTGGCGCTGGTGGTTCCAGAGCGGAAGAGAGTCTTTAGCTAACTATCTGCGAAGTATATCATATCGCGCAATTGAGACCGATACCGTGAATATAGAGGACGGCCGGGGAGAATGGTCGTTTAATTTACCTCAGGGAGGGCGTTATCTGGTAAGAACCAGGGACTTGGAGAATGGGCATATATCCGGCAAAATATTTTATATGGACTGGTCAAGACTTGCCTACCAAAGCATGAGTGATATACCTGGTGGTGCAAATATATTGAGTTTTTCTTCCGACAAAGAGGAATACTCAGTCGGTGAAACGGTCAAACTGACTATTCCTACAGGCCGGAAAGGCCGCGTATTGATCAGTATTGAATCTGGAAGTAAAATACTTCAGACAAACTGGATAGAAGCCGGGGAACTCCCCGCAGAATATGAATTTACAGCAACAGATGAAATGGCTCCGAATGTCTATCTGCACGCCACATTTATTCAACCTCATTTACAGACTGATAATGATCTGCCCATCCGGATGTATGGTATCATTCCGATAAAAGTGGTCAATCCTGCGACACAGTTAAATCCGGTTTTGGAGGTTCCGGACGTGTTTGTGCCCGAACAGACGGCTCGCATCTCTGTTAGTGAATCAGATTCGAAGCCGATGACATACACGCTTGCTGTTGTTGATGAAGGATTGCTGGACCTGACACGATTCGTAACACCGGATCCGTGGAATAATTTTTACAGGAGAGAAGCGCTGGGTATCAAAACCTGGGATTTTTACGACAACGTTGTCGGAGCTTTCGGAGGAACTCTTGAAAAATTTCTGGCAATAGGAGGTGATGAAGGGCTTGATATATCCGGAAATAAGCGGGCAAACCGGTTTCCTCCAATGGTATTGTTTCGGGGGCCTTTTGAACTCAAAGAAGGTGAAACAAACAATCATGATCTGGATATTCCGCAGTATGTCGGCTCGGTAAGAGTAATGGTTGTAGCCGGGCAGGACGGCGCATTCGGTTCTTCTGAAGAAACCGCCTTTGTACGTAAACCGCTTATGATACTTGGCACTCTTCCCCGTGTGCTTGGCCCCGGAGAAAGGGTGGATCTGCCTGTTTCGGTATTCGCCATGGAAGATAACGTCCGGGATGTCACTATTAATATTCAGGCGGAGGGATCGCTTACTGTTGACGGAGCTTCAGAAAAACAGGTTTCTTTCACGGAAACGGGCGATAAACTTGTTGAATTCAGTATGAAAGCAGCAGAAATACCCGGTGTAGGATCTGTCACTATTCAGGCATCAAGCGGAAGTGAAAATGCCCAACAAAATATTGAGCTTGATATCAGGATGCCTACATTCAGCATCGTTACTGTAGAAGAAACATTTCTTGAACAGAATGAGACCTGGAATGCAACTATGGATTTTCCGGGTGTTGAAGGGACAAATAAGGCTGTTCTGGAAGTATCCCGGATACCGCCGATTAACCTCGAACAGCGTATAAATTTTCTGATCAGATATCCATACGGCTGTGTTGAACAGACAACTTCCTCAGTTTTTCCGCAGCTATATTTGAATAAATTTCTTGAACTTTCTTCGGAAAGACAGGTCATGATCGAACAGAATATTATTGCGGCGATTCAGCGGCTCAGGTTATTTCAGACTGTGGATGGGGCATTCGGTTACTGGCCCGCAGCCGAAAGTGCAGATTCGTGGGGAACAAATTATGCAGGTCATTTCCTGATAGAAGCACAAAGAGCCGGGTATAATATCCCGCAGATCATGCTGCAGCAGTGGCTGAAGTTTCAAAAAGCACAGGCGCTTTCGTGGACCAATACGGAATATTACCGGGCACCGCTAATTCAGGCTTATCGGCTTTATACTCTCGCACTTGCAGGTGCACCCGAACTGGGAGCAATGAACCGGCTGAAAGAGAGATCAAGTCTTTCTCTGGAAGCACGCTGGCGCCTTGCAGCCGCTTACCAGCTTGCCGGACAGCCGGAAGCTGCAGAAGAGCTGACCACAGGCCAGATTACTATTGAACCTTATAAAGAACTGTCTTTTACATATGGGTCGGACATCAGGGATAAAGCAATGATAGTGGAGACTCTTTGTCTGTTAGACCAGAGAAGAAGAGCTCTCCCATTGGTAGAAGAGATCTCTTCAGAGTTAGGCAGTAATACCTGGATGAGTACACAGACAATCGCTTATTCACTGATAGCCCTTGCGAATTTTACAGGATTGGAAGAAGGAAGTTTAGATCTGCGGTTCACATACTCATGGAGAGGTTCAGCTTCCATGGATATTTCTACTACTTCACCGATTATACAGCTTCCTTTGGATGTGGCAAATACCATGGAGGGTACAATAACACTTGAAAACGCCGGAAATTTGATTATATATCCTCGGATTGTAATGGAAGGTGTACCGCCGGTAGGAAGCGAAATCGCCGGTCAGAATAAAATGTCGATCGATGTAAAATATTTATCATTGGATGATGATGAGATCGATCCTTCTGATCTTGAACAGGGCACCGATTTTATAGTAGAAGTAACCGTAAGGAATACCGGTGTCACCGGCGCATACCAGGAAGTTGCTCTTTCGCAAATGTTCCCGTCAGGATGGGAAATTCATAATGAACGGATGGATCCGACTTCAATCACCGGACAGGCAGATTTCAACTACCGTGATATTCGCGATGACAGGATTTACACATTTTTCGATATAAATCAGGCGCAGTCAAAAACATACAGAGTTCTTATTAATGCGAGTTATATCGGTGAATTCTACCTGCCCATGATTTCTGCTGAAGCGATGTATGATGCTTCAATATACGCCAGGCTGCCGGGACAGTGGATACAAATTGTGAAACCGGGTATGCTGAGCAAAGAAAATAATTAGTATTTGTTGGTCTTAATATTCAAAAATTATATGAAAAGTTTGTTAAAAATCTTTAAAACCTGTTATAAATATCTTTGTGCAGGAAAGTGGCTTCGATATTTTTCCGCAGCCTTTCTGGTCGCATTCGGATTCTTTTTAATGCTTCCTGTTCCTGAGTTTCAAGATCCATATTCAATTGTAACACTGGACCGCACCGGTGAACTTCTCGGCGCTTCTATCGCCGGGGATGAACAGTGGCGTTTCCCTCCTGTAGAGAATATTCCGGACAAATATATTGAAGCTGTTACATGTTTTGAAGATAAAAGGTTCTTTTATCATCCCGGTGTTGATCCTCTTGCATTTTCCAGGGCATTATGGCAGAATATAAGAGCTGGTGAAATAGTGAGCGGAGGCAGTACTCTCACTATGCAGGTCGTGCGGCTCTCACGCAATGGCAAGCCCCGTACAATAGTTGAAAAGATAACTGAAATGGTTCTTGCTTTTCGCATGGAATTGACACTGGACAAACAGAAAATTTTATCATTATATGCTTCGCATGCTCCCTTTGGGGGGAATGTTGTAGGAATAGAAGCCGCTTCTTGGCGCTACTTTGGCAGGGAACCGTCGAAACTTTCCTGGGCCGAAACGGCAGCGCTTGCAGTGCTGCCGAACAGTCCGGCACTCATTCATCCGGGAAGAAACAGGGATATACTGAAAGAGAAACGAAACAAACTGCTCGATCGTTTGTTTGAAAAAGGGATTTTCGATTCTCTTACTTGTGAACTGTCAAAATTGGAATCTCTTCCCCCAGAACCGTATCCGATACCCATGACCGCATATCACCTCCATTCAAGAATAAGAATGACCGAAGCGCTGAGCCCTCCCGATGCGGATAAATCCAAAAATATTCTAAGTAATAGTTCCCGAATTAATACCACATTGAGAAAAGATATTCAGAACCGTGCCGCTGAAATTGTGCAGCGGCATAGCAGGAAACTGGCAAGAAACGGTATCCATAATGCTGCGGCAATAATTTTGGATGTAGACAGCGGGGAAGTTTTGGCGTATGTAGGAAATTCAGGAAATACTAAAGATGTTATCCACGGTTCTCATGTCGACATTATTACAGCGCCCCGCAGTACAGGAAGCATATTAAAACCGCTTTTATACGCCGGAATGCTGCAGTCGGGTGAACTGCTCCCATCCCAGCTTGTTCCTGATATTCCGACCAGTTTTTATGGTTTTGCACCGCAGAATTTCAACAAAACTTTTGCAGGCGCCGTTCCTGCTTCAATGGCGCTGGCCCGGTCTCTCAATGTCCCGGCAGTACGAATGCTTCAGTCATATAGTATTGACCGGTTTTATGCATTATTGAAAAAAACAGGTTTCAGTACTCTTAACCGTTCTGCGGATAATTACGGATTGTCGCTGATCCTGGGTGGAGCCGAAGGTACTCTCTGGGATATAACGGGTATTTATGCAGGTTTGGCACGCTGTGTTAACCAGTTTTTTACGGCTTACGGCAAAAACCTGCCTGTGTTTTTCCCGTCAAACTATCTGATAAATAATGAAGATCAGAATCTTAATATTCAAACTGAATTCGATCAATCTCATATAATTCATTATTCTGATTCGCCTTATGATTCGGGAGTATGCTGGCTGACACTGAAGGCAATGCTGGAAGTTAACCGGCCCGGAGAGGAATACGCATGGCGCAGTTATTCTTCTTCCCGAAAAATCGCCTGGAAGACCGGAACAAGTTACGGTTTCCGTGACGGCTGGGCTGTTGGAGTTAATCCGGAATATGCTGTAGGTGTATGGGTTGGCAATGCGGATGGTGAAGGACGGCCTGAACTTACCGGAATTACAACAGCGGCGCCGATCCTGTTTGAATTATTCGGCCTTTTCGAAAACAGAAGCTGGTTTGACAGACCTGAACTGGAACTCTATGAAATTGAAGTGTGTGCTGAAAGCGGACACCGTGCCGGACCGAACTGTGCAAAAACAAAAAAGGAACTTATTACAGTCGCCGGACTGAGTTCGCAGGTGTGCCCGTATTGCCGGATCGTTCATTGTGATGCTGCTATGCAGTGGCAGGTTGACAGTAAAAGCGAACGTGTTTCGGAGATCAGGTCTGAAAAATGGTTTGTCCTCCCGCCTGCGATGGAGTGGTATTACAAAAGCAGCAATTTTGATTACCGCCCTCTGCCTCCGTTTAAAGAAAGCGTGTCTTCGAACGGAACTCCTTCCATGTCTTTTATCTATCCTGACAACAATAGTTCTATTTATGTGCCGGTAGAACTTGATGGTGAAAAAGGACGTGTCGTCTTTAAAGCGGCACACAGAAGAAACGGCACAACAGTTTTCTGGCATCTCGACGAAAAATATCTTGGAGCTACAAGGGATATTCATCAAATGGCTCTCGCTCCCGGACCCGGTAAACATATGATCACATTAGTGGATGAAGATGGCGAAAGGGTGCAGAGAAGTTTCACCGTCCTTGACAAAGAATGATTTGTCTTTCAGGGTACATGTCTCAACAAATCTATACCTGTACTCTCTAATATATTATAACAGGAATTGAGCTATCCGATATAAGTATAATAATCTGAAAAAATAATAGTATTTCTAAGAATTAATTATATACTGTTATAATGTGGTGTCCGGTAAAAACTAAAACTAACTGCGAAAAAACGCTTCAAAAAACAAAATAGCATAAATTTCCAGTTATTGGATTGTTAAAATTACATATTATTTATATAATTTACTAATGTTGTTATAATGATTATTGTAAAAAACCCCCCCTCAGTCCCCCTTTTCAAAGGGGGACTGAGGGGATTTAATCATGATAAAACTACAAATAAAGTAAATTTTAAAGCAGTCCAAAATTTAGCCGGACAGTAGTCAATTTAATTGTTGAAATAGTGATTTTGGAGGCAGCATGCGTTGTTTTGGGATATTCTCAGTTGTTCTTTTATTGATTGCAATTCTGACACTTTCCTGCGGTGGAATGATGACTGCGGATATGGTTCTGTTGAACGGAAAGGTCGCTACAGTTGATGAAAATTTCTCCATTCAGGAAGCTGTTGCGGTAAAGGATAATAAGATCGTTTTTGTCGGAAGTAACAATGATGCTGCTGTATATATTGGAGACAAAACAGAAGTTATCGAGCTAGATGGAGAACTGGTTCTCCCTGGACTGATCGACGGACATGCGCACATGCATAACCTCGGAGAAGAACTGATGAACCTGGATATCTACGGAACAACGAGTTTTCAGCAGATCGTCGATAAAGTAGCTGAAAGAGTCAAGACTGCTGAACCCGGTGAATGGATTATCGGTGGACGGTGGGACCAGAACAACTGGGATGTGAAACAATTTCCTGAACATGATGCCTTAAGCAAAGTATCCCCGGATAATCCTGTTTACCTGCGCAGAGTTGACGGTAATTCAGCTTTTGTCAACAAAAAAGCGCTCGAAATAGCAGGGATCACAAAAGACACTCCCGATCCCTTCGGAGGTGTGATCCATCGTAAAAGTAACGGCGAGGCCTCCGGAGTTCTGATAAACAAAGCAATGAACCTCGTAAAAGATAAATTCCCCGAAGAAACCGAAGAACAATACAGGGAAAAGCTGCTCAAGGCGGTCGAAAGCTGTCTTTCGGTCGGACTTACCGGATGGCATGAAGCCGGAGTCAGCCCATGGGAGATCGGAATTTACAAGAACCTCATCGACGAAGATAAACTCCACATGCGTGCTTACGCTATGCTTGGTGAACAGGAAGCTTCTCTGCTTGATGGTGATGCTGCTCAGATCGCTGAGTATTTCAAGGAGAACAGGATAGAGGAGTACGGCGGTTATATCCTGTCGGTCAAGAGCATCAAACTCTTTTTTGACGGTGCTCTCGGTTCGCGTGGTGCAGCGTTCTTCGAGCCCTATTCAGACGATCCCGACAATATTGGTCTGCTGAGAGTCACACCGGAATATATTTACACAATCTCCAAAGCGGCACTGATGGCGGACATGGGAGTTAACACTCACTGCATCGGAATACGGGGGAACAGGCTGTGCCTCGATGCTTATGAAAAAGCATTTATTGAATTACCCAGAGACGATCACCGGTTCAGAATAGAGCATTCGCAGATCGTAAGGGATGAGGATATTGCAAAATTCGCCGAACTCGGGATCATCCCGGCGATGCAGCCGACACACTGCACATCCGACATGCGTATGGTTCCCGACAGGGTAGGTAATGAGCGCGCAAAAGGCGCTTATGCATGGCGGTCTTTTATGGATGCCGGTATGGTTATTCCGTGCGGTTCTGACTTTCCGGTTGAATCAAATAATCCGATGCTCGGTATATATGCGGCGATCACGCGGCAGGATGTATCCGGCAGTCCTGAAGGCGGCTGGTTCCCGGATCAGAGAATGACTATCGAAGAAGCGATAAAGGGATTTACGATATGGGCGGCATACGGGGCTTTTCAGGAAGATGTCCTCGGCTCGATCGAAGTTGATAAACTTGCCGACCTGACAGTGCTCGATACGGATATACTAACTGCTGAACCTGAAAAGATCCTGACCACAAAAGCGCTGTACACGATCGTCGGTGGGGAAGTGAAATATAAACAAAACTGAATTCTTAAAGATAGATTTTAACTTTTGTGTTATTGGAATACCGGTTATTTGATTCATTTTAAGCACATTTTGTCATTTCGACCGGAAACTTTCCCGTCCCGCTTTGCGGAACAGGATCATCAAAGTGGAGAAATCTCCACTTTGATTTTTGTGAAGCCGGAAAATGAATCAGAAGAATTTTCCTTTACTCAAAATAAAAGGATGATCAATAGATTGAGGAGACATAGATATGGCTTACTTTTTTATCGGGGCGGCAGTGACCGCATCGTTATTTTTGACGAATTCGTACGTCAAAAATAACGAAATTAAGGTTTCGTGGTGGCAGTGGGCTCTGACTTTCCTTGGATTTGCTTACACCACTTTTGTTCTTGCTGTAATCGTTGAATTCCTTTTCGAAGGAAGTGTTAAGGGCGCTGTTGTGATGGGCACTTTAATGGGATTTGTTGCAATAGTTTGGGGCGTACTGCTGAAGCGTTTTGTATTCGTCAGGCATGCTGAATAGGATCTGTTAAACTAATTTAAAGGTCAAAATTATGAGCAGGAAAGAAATAAACCGCCGGAATTTTCTAAAAAACATGGGTGCAGGTGGGGCAGTTTTGGGCGCTGGTCTGGCAGCTCCGAAGATAATCTCAAAAACAGCAGATGGTATCTTTGTGGAATCAGAGAGGGAATACGGCGGATTCCAGGTGAAAAAACTCACAAATGATAAAGTGCCTTATGAGGTTGATCCGGAAGTTCTGGAGCCAATGAAATACTGGAAGACCGTTTTCGGCAGAGGCTGGGATCCTATACGGCGGGAAGCAACAAGAGACCTCCCCAATGTCGGTTATGAGAATCTGGTCAATGCCAAAGGTCTTAATCCCAACCAGACACGGCTCGATTACGCCCTGATGGATGCCGCATGGCGCTTTGCCCGCTACCCCGGAGTATACGACTGGAAGGATTATTCCCCGGAAAGCCGTAAAAGCATGAACCAGCGCCTCGGTCCGTGGGATCCTGCTGATCTGGATATGACATGGGAAGATGCGTCCCTTGCGGTAAAACACGCAGGATTGTTTTTCGGTGCATCCTTAGCCGGTATAGCCGACCTCAATCCATTATGGATATATTCCGAAATATCTCAGAACCAGCCTGTTCTGTTTGAAGGGGAGTACCCCCGCAGGACAAGGGAAGCCTATTACCTGCCTAAATCCATGAACAAGGTGATAGCGCTGGCTTTTGAGGAGGATTATACTGCAATACAAAACTCATGGGGACGTCTCGCATCGGCTGCTGTCGGTGATGGATATTCCCGCATGGCCATAACCTCTTCTACACTGGTCGATTTTATCACCGAGCTCGGTTACTTTGCCGTTGCCGCGGGAAATGAACTTGGTTTGAGTATCCCCATGGCAATAGATGCCGGTTTCGGCGAACTCGGCAGGAACGGCCTGCTCATCACCCCGAAATACGGGCCCCGGGTACGGCTCGCCAAGATAATTACCAATATGCCGCTGGTACCAGATTCACCGATCAGTTTCGGTGTAAAGGAATTCTGCGAAGCCTGCATGCTATGTGCGGATGACTGCCCGAGCAAATCCATTCCCACAACCAAACAGACATGGAAGGGCACATCCTTTTCGAACAATCCCGGTTCAAAAAAATGGTATATCTATCCGGAAACATGCAACGACTTTAACGGTTTCAGCTGTTCGAACTGCAAACGTGTCTGCCCGTTCAACAAACCGAACAATTCGTGGCTGCATAAACTGATGCGGCAGGTAATAAAAGGCAGGAGTGAAGCGCTGGACGGATTAATGGTGACACTGGACCAGGCGAGCGGTTACGGCGGACAGGTCGAGGCAAAAGACTGGTGGAAACTCGACGGACAGAAAAGCATCACCGCCCGCGAATCCATGTGATGTTAATTTAATCCTTTGTGGCACCCCTAATCTTGCCTGCCCCTTTTAATTTGGGGTTTAGGGGTGGAAAATTTAGGAGAGAACATGAAACGGTTTTTGATATTTATCTGTTTCGCGCTCTTATTCGCATTTTGCGGAAAAGGGGAATCGAATTATACTGTTGAAACGATCGAGGGTGTGCGTTATATAAAAAATACTGCGCCGCAATGGGGCGAAAAGCCTGAAGTTGAACTTAAATTTATCCTGGAACTCGGTGATAATGAATCTGAGATTGAAGATAAATATTTTTATATGCCGTTAGACGTAGTATGCGATCGGGATCAAAATATATATGTTCTTGAGATGACGACATGTGAGATTAAGAAATTTTCAAAGAACGGCGAATATATCACAAAATTCGGTAGAAAAGGTGAGGGGCCCGGCGAGCTCACTGTGGCTACTTTATTTGATATTTCTCCGGATGGTAATCTGGTCGTTTTAGATGCTGCAAAACAAAGATTTCAACATTATTCTCTTGATGGAAAAGATGCCGGCAGTTATCCTTTTACAAGTCTGGTAACCGGTTACAGAGTATTGTCCAATGGCGATATTCTCGGACAGACTCCTATAATCCCAAATGCTGAAAACATGCCTGAAATACCCGGTTTAGAAATTTCAAACAATACTTTCGGGATATTTGATATTGACGGTAATGCAAAAAGCAGATTTGGCGATGCTTATGAATTCAGTAATGAAAAGGCAACGGAAATGTTTCAGGATTTGACTTTTACTTTAACAAATAATGATGAGATTTTTGCTTCATTCAGATTTGCCAATGCAATTGATCGATACAGCCGGGATGGTGAATTAGTATTCAGAGCCGAAAGACCGATATTCTTTCCAATAAGTGATGAATTAAAAATTAATAAACGAGAACTGCCTAACGGACGTGTCATAGAAATACCGATTAAAGCGCCGATCAGTTTTCAGATCGGGATTGATTCGGAAAACAGGATTTGGGTACAGACTTTTAATATTGAAACAACTATCCTTGGTCAGGAGACAGAAGAGATACCATACGAATTTCATGTCTTTGACAGCGAGGGTGTTTTTCTTGGTGTTGTGCCTGCACCTGTCAAATTTATGAGAATGCGTATATATGGCGACAATATGTTTTTGACGGAATCATTTGAAGAAATGCAGGTTTATAAATACAGGATTGTTGAAAAATAGAGCTTTGAACCGACGGCCAAAAAAGTATCTCCACCCGCAAATCCATGTAATAGGGGAAGTTGATTGCATGTTAATGTAGTAGGACAGACATTTCCCGGTACGCCTATGGCGACCTGTCAGTCAAATTATTAATTTGGTTGCTCTTTTTAAGACAGACAAGAATGTCCGTCCTATTGTAAGAGTATAACACAAACAATTTGTCAAAACAAATTGATCTAATTCAAATCATGACAAAATTTGCCTTGTGATTCCCCTAAACTCGTTTAGGGGTGCAAGATCCTTCCCGGAATCGAAGATCCCTCATTTCGTCCTTACACATCTAAATCCAATATTGCTGTATGTGCTGTAGGGGTGCATGATAATGCGGATGGCGCTTCGCTGGGTGAGAGGGTAGTAATTGTACCAGCTCCCGCCCCGTAAGACACGGGTGGTCCCTTCCGGTTTTCCAGTCGGATTTTTTGTGAGTGAGTTTGCGTAGTATTCCGGATCGTACCAGTCCGAGCACCACTCGATTACATTACCGGCCATATCGTGAGCGCCGTATGGTGATTTACCGTTACTCATCTTTAATCTGCCTTTGACCTTACCGTCATAATATCCAACGGGTGTGGTCTTTGCAAGTGTAGTTTTTTTATGTGCCGGAAAGCTCTGGCCGTAATTAGCGTAACTCGGGTGCATCTCGTCTCCCCACGGGTATCTGCGCTGATGACCTATCTTTACGTTTTTCAGAGAATCGCCCCGTGCGGCCTTTTCCCATTCAGCTTCGGTAGGCAGACGATACCCCGGACGGCTGAGATCCACATCATATTCGTCATAACACGAAGGCAGGCCAAGCTGTTCGTTCATCCAGTCGCAGTAAGCCTTGGCGCCGTACCACGACACTTCCACTACCGGATGGTAATCATAACCCTCATCAACGACATATCTCCCGTTTACAACATCAATCATCGCATACTCGCTGTCGATATGAAACCACCCTGTTTCACCCTCGGGCTGGTTGCCCCTCGCATTCAGGAATTCAGCGTACTGGGCGTTAGTTACTTCATATTTTCCGATGTAATAATCGTCGAGATAAACAGTGTGAACCGGAACCTCGTCCGAATTACCCTCGCCGAAATTATCCCCCATCTCAAATTTCCCGGCCGGCACCAGATGATAATCCCCGAATCCATCGTTTATAACTTCTTCTGCCTGTCCGGTTACTGTAAAAGCTATAATCGGACCTTCCGGACTTTTTTGGGGAGCTGCATATAAGAACAGCAGTATTAATGAAAATAATATAGATATGCGTAAGATGACTGAGCCTCCGGTTTATGATAAATCCGAAAATATTCTAAGAATATACTAAATTATAAAACAAACAACACGTAACTTTTATTCCGGAATTTTTCTGTGTTATGGTTTGAAAAGCTATAATCCTAATAAAACGGGGCAGTCCGGATAAACCGCCTGCCCCGAATTCTATTATATTAGCTGCAATTGTATTTTCTTGAAACGCAATGAAACTGAATTTGAAACGCGACAACGTATTAATTAAAACGCAGCAACGCTGCTTATTTTTTGATGACGCCCGGCTGAGTGATCTCGAAACCTTCTCTGGCTTTTGCATCGGCTACTATCTTGCGCACATCGGCGAGAAGCTGTTTAGCATCGTATACGATCCCATCCTTTATCGTGTATTTTACACCGCCGGCTCGCACTACTTCATTGTTCTCATTCAGCTTTATCGCGCCTGTACCGTACAGCACCTTGAAATTCTCAAGAGGATTTTCCTCAACCACAATAAGATCGGCTAATTTTCCCGGTTCGATAGTCCCGAGATCGGCTGTCGCGCCTAATGCCTCGGCGCCTTTCAATGTTGCTGCCCGTACAACTTCCAGCGGATGGAATCCGGCTTCCTGCAGGAGCTCGAATTCCCTGATGTACCCGAAACCGAACAGGTTGAAAATAAAACCTGAATCAGATCCTGTGCAGACCCTGCCGCCCCTGTTCTTGTATTCGTTGACGAATGTCAGCCAGAGCTGATAGTTCTTTTTCCATTCGATCTCGTCCCTGGTCGTCCAGTAATACCAGTATGAACCGTGTGCACGGCGGCTCGGCTGATACTTCCGCCATAGTGTCGGAATTGTGTATTCCTCATGCCATTCCGCACGGCGCGCCCGCATCAGGTCCCTGCTTGCTTCGTAGATAGTCAGGGTCGGTACAAGTGTAAAATCAAGTTCGATAAGCTCATCCATGACCGCATTCCATTTTTCGCTGTATGGAGGTGCAGCCTGTGACCAGAGCCTTCCTGCCTGTCCGAAACGGTGCTGTTCATTGTTATAAACAACATCGACCGGCCAGTCCTGTATCGTATAATCCGCCAGAAAAGACTCGGGAAGCCCGTACCAGTGTTCCATGGTGGTAAGTCCCATACGCGCAAGATCAAGGATATTTGTCCGAGCAACCTGGCTCTGGCTCAGATGACATGCAGTACGCAGTCCCTGTATCCTTGCCTCATCCATCAGCGCTTCATAAACATCGGGAGTCAATCCGAAGAACTTCAGGCCATCCGCTCCGGATGCCTTTGCATCGCGCACTATTCTTCGCGCATCCTCGGGTGTGCTGCCTCCGGCGCTGGCATAAACAAATATCCGGGGGCAGGTTATCTCATTATTGGCGCTCTTTTCCTTGAAATTAGCCCCCCCGCCGACTACTCTCACTGACGTTACACCGTTTCCCATCCACAGTTTAAAAACATACTCGGGCACTTCGTTGATATGAACATGCATGTCGATAAGCCCGGGCATAATGTACATACCGCGCAGGTCATATATCTTTTCACCTGCCCCTGGTGCAGGCGGATCAGCGATCGGCAGTCCCGGAGTCCCTGCACCGCCTATACTGACTATCCTGTTGCCCTCGATAACTATCCGGCGTGCTCCCTGGGGAACAGCTCCTGTTCCGTCAATAACTGTAGCGCCGTAAAGAATAAGCCGCTCAAAAGGCCCTTCACCTTCAGCACGCGGCGGCGCCTGATTCCTCTGCGCAAAAACAAGTACTGGTGTTATAATGAACAGCGTTATAAAGAACAGTACAAACACTCTTTTTCTCAAAGTACCTGATAACTGCATATCGTATCCTCCGGAAAATGATGAAATATTATAAAATTATTGATTTTCGTAATAATGGATTAATTCAGCGGGACACAGAATAATAAAGAATAATTTCTACCCATGCAACGTAAATCTGGTCTTAATTATCCATGGAACTATTTAATCGGGAAATTCCGTTTATTTATAGTGAACTGTCTTGCAACTTTATATACTTAACATTTCAGGAATAATTCAAATGAGAAAGATTTATATTACTTCAATAATACTGCCGCTGTTTTTGCTATTTGCCTGCTCATCATCGGGCAATGAGGAACAGCCTGCAGAACAGGAGTCTGCGGTAACGGAAGGAACTTCCCTTTCTGTCGGTGATCCGGCGCCACTATTTACATTACCGGGTACACCGGATCAAAAAGATGTAATTCTGACAGACCTGCTGAAGGAAAAACCGGTCCTACTTGCTTTCTATCCCAAAGCTTTTACCGGTGGTTGAACCCGCGAACTCTCAGGTTTTGAGAGTGAGATCCGGAAGTTTCTGGATACCGGAATACAGATTATCGGCCTGAGCGCCGATACTTTCGAGGATAATAATAGATTTGCCGAAGAACTGAATTTATCATACACACTGCTCAGCGATCCCGAAAGCAAAGTAATAAATTCATACGGAGTGAAAAGCGACAGGGGGCCGTTCGCCAACCGGACATATTTCCTGATCGGAACAGACGGGAAGATCAAATGGCTGTCTTTAGATAAAGGATTGCTCCCGAATGATGTGATCCTGGAAGAGATAACAGAAGCACTCAAGTAATATCCAGCGGGGGCGTGTGTTACGCTTTACGAACTTTTAAGATAGATATTACATTAGTTATACCATAAAAAGTGAATATATTCACACCTAATTTCCTCACTTTCCGTAGACTATCGAATTAATTAGGTGTTTTTTTATATATATATTAACTGAGAAAGTATCAGCTACAATTGAATTCCGAATCTAAAAGATAATGTCAGGGGTTCAGGAGAATAATGAATCCTATTATCAGCTAAATTGTCATATTTTAACCTTCCCTTCGCCTTAACTGTCGGAAAAAGATATAAACGGAATCCTAAATTATACTTGTTCTGAAAAACCAGTCCTCCTCCCAATCCGAAACCGAAAGCAACAGCAGAATTGAAAGATCCTTTTCTGACTGATGCAAAATAGCTGTCAGGTAGGGTATCAGTGAAACCCGGTGGGAAGAAGATTCTAATTCCGGCCTGTATACTCGAATATCCCTTGAACATGGTGGATATCTTCCCCTGTTCTTTAAGACCGGATAATAAATATAGATTATAAAAATTAGAGTGATAAGTTCTTTCAAAGTGAGGCTGGTCATCAAACCAGGAATATAGGACTTCTTCTGGATCAATATTCCTTGCTAATAAAGCTGCACTCGTTGTTAGAATTACTCCATATTCATTAATTGGTTTATCATAATCCACACCGATTCCAATCCACGGATCCTGGAAATCAAATTTCTTAAAATCATTTGAAATAAAAGGAACACTGCCGAAAACAGTAAATCCTCTCTGTTTTTCCTGCCCAAAGGTATTACTTATTGAAACCAGAAGCATAATTAAGGTCAGATTTATCAAACGTTTCACCTAGTTTTTCCTCTATATGATGTAAGGATTATTATTCTGACATTTTTTTAGATTCTTATTTCCCGCTTTCTTCTTGTTGTTTGGAGTACATTATCGGATCATTAAAGTATTTTTCCAAATCTCCGATCGAATAAAGAATTATCTACAATTGAAATCCGAAAGTCAATAATATAAGAAGTGAGTGAGTATAGAAATGTCTTGTATAATTGCCACCCTTATTTTTAGCTGAAGAGTGATTGTCCTGGAACACATAAAACCGAACTCCGGTATTATACTTTTCATTAAAAACCAGGCCCCCGCCAACTCCAATTCCCACGGAACCAAATGGATCGAAAGACCATTCCCGTATTGGTTCGGAATTATGTTCTTCTGAATAATCCGGTGGTTTAGCAATTCTGAATCCTGTCTGAATCAGGCCATAACCGTTCAGAAAAGAGGTGATTTTAAATTGATTCTTAAAACCGGTCATTAAAGAAAGATTATAAAAGCTTTTAGTATATTTCGGATATAACAATGGATCTTCCGGATAACGAACAGCAGCAAAACTTTTATTCTTGTATCCTACCGCACTAAAATCAACAGTAGTAATCCAGCTTATCCCTCGTGAACTAAACGGTTTATCATAATCAATTACGATGCCCAGTCCTGGGTTTGTCTTTTCAAATCCAAAGTCATCGTCATAGATAAGTGGAACACTTGCAAAAACTGTAAATCTCCTTTGCTTTTCCTGCCCAAAAGTGCTGCCTGATGTAAATAAAAATATTATTATCGTCAAAACTATCAATCGTTTCATTCTGCTCTCCATTATACCATAATAAATACAGTTATTCTGAAACTCATATATTATATTCCTCACTTTCCATATACTTCTGGATTTATGCGGTATTTACGGATTACGAAGAATCCTTCTGAGTTTTTTCTGAATGTGTATGCATAACCGTTACTTAATAACATAAAAAAGGGAAAGTATGCCGAACCAACCTGTTTCTTTGAAACCGTATCAATAATGTTTACTAGTCTCTGCTTTTGTTCATTTTCTTTAAATGTATATACGAATATATAGTTTCCGTCAGAAACAATTGAAAATATAGGAGGATAGAATTCAATATTTCCCCATAACTCTCTATATTTCTTACCTACCTCTTCTGATCCAAAACTTGAAAAATAATCTTCATTATTTCTTAAAGACTCAGGATATTCTACTGGAATATATTTTTGTGTTATTGTCTCTTTATTTAAGTTGTCCAATGACATAATAGTAAATGTATAGGAGGAATTATTTTCCTCTGTTGTTCTGTCATGTTCAGTATGAATGTAGAATAGGCGTCTATCTGACAGTTCACCCCAATAAAGACTGCCCAATAAAGGATAGCCAACTAACGTACGACTGTCTTTAACACGGACATGAGTTAAAGTATTATAATCAGCAATAGTAATAAGCGTATCAACGTTTTTCTGATAAAAAAGATAGTCCAAATTATGAGTTGTGATCCGGCTACCA
>JBHPLC010000039.1:0-19167 GCA_042564455.1 Candidatus Zhuqueibacterota bacterium
TCAAATCTGGAAGGATGAAACCAAAGAAAGGTATAAATATCTTCCGGAACTTATCAGGACTGTTGTTGAACTTGATCCTTATTTTTTTACACCTTATATTATTGGCGGGCTGTTAATATCAATGAAAGCAGGCAGACCAAATGAGAGTATAGATATCTTAAAAAATGGTCAGCTCTATTTTCCTGATGCATGGCAGATAAATTACTTACTTGGTTATAATTACTTCTTTTATCTGAACGATTCGACAAATGCTGTAAATAATTTTATGTTAGCAGCGAAGTATCCGGAATGTCCCAGACCGGTGAGAAACATAGCAGTCGGCATACTTCTGAATTCAGGAAGAAGGAGTGTCGCGATTGAATTCATAAATAGTATAAAAGAGCAGGCTCAGGATGAGAAATTCAGAGAAGAAATGGAAAAGATTCTTGAAGAGCTGGCAAAAACTCCTGCAGATTCTACATCGATATCGAAAGGGAGCGCATTATTTTGAATGAATTGATTAAATTGCAAAATGTGATATAGATTACACTTTAAAAAAGAATAGGAACATACATTATAAAAATCGGGTTTAAATAACAAGTGAATTATGAATATTTATCGGGATTTGCTATGAGAAAATTAACTAAAAATTCAAAAGGATTTACATTAATTGAGTTAATCCTCGTCATTGTGGTTCTTGGGATTATTTCAGCTGTAGCAGTTCCAAAGATCGGAAATACCATTAGAAACGCAAAAATCAATACAACTAAAGATGAAATGATGAAACTCAAGATAGCTTTAATAGGTGATGCTGAAGTGAGAGTTGGTGCCATCGTTATCAACAAGGGATACAGGGGGGATATGGCGATGGATCCGGCTGCCTGGGCTGATCTGGTTAATGCTCCTGCTGACCCTGATTTACTGTACAATAGATTTACACGTATGGGCTGGAATGGGCCTTATATTGAAGACGATGGAGAGCTTGGATTCAGTAAAGATTCATGGGACAGAGAATATGAATTGATAGGCGGGTATATTGTTTCAAAAGGTCCTGATGAAACCGATCCGGCAGATGACATTAAATTAAAATACATACATTAGATACCATTATGAAAACTCTGATAAAAAACACTAAATGCATCAATTTAAAGTCTGGTAAAGGTTTCACTCTACTCGAGTTGGTTGTTGTAATAGTTATACTTGGCGTACTTGCTACAGTAGCCATGAGAAGCTTTACAGCGCAGGAAGCGACCAGAAAATTTGAAGAAACGCTTAGGGAAATGGATATTCTTAAAAAAGCGTTAGTGGGGGATGAGGAGGTTATTCAGGACGGTTACAGGGTAGATTTTGGGTATGTAGGTGATATGGGGGGCTGGCCTCCTGATTTTGATGCTTTGAGAGTGGATCCTGGAATAGCAGGCCGTCTTAATTGGAATGGTCCTTATGTTAGCGTTGATTTTATTGATAACGAGGAAGATTATAAATATGACGCATACAATCAGCCGTATGTTGTTCAGCAGTTGGATCTTAATGGAGACCTTGATTTAGAAACATATATCAGATCGGATGGAGCTGCAACGTCAATAATTATTGCAGATGGTGAAACTAATATTTTTAACAATACAGTTAGAGTTTTTATCCGCGACAGGGATGGGAATGTCCCTACACCGGGAGACGAAACAAATATACATGTAACACTTTCAACTCAAAATGGCGATTCATATGCCGGAGTTGTTCAGGCCGGCGGGATTTGCGAATTTTTAAATAATATACCGATAGGAAATCATATAATATCCGTTTCACATGATCTCCTGCCAGGTGAGACTCCAACAAGACCCGTATCAGTCGATCCGGGTTCAAACAGATTGATAGAAGTTATCTTTTTATCACTTCCATAAAAGATGGAAGGAGGACAAATGAGAAAATATTTATTTAGTTCAGACGGTTTTACTTTCATTCAGCTTATTATAGTGATAGTCGCTATTGCTATTGCCTCAACTGTCGCAATCAAGGTTACTGAACAGGGTGCGGCAAAAGCGAAGGAACTTGAAACCGTAAATCAGATCATGGATATATACAATGCTCTCCATGGAGATGTCAGGTTGAAAAATCAGACCGATTTCGGTTTTATCGGAGACTTGGGAAGATTACCTACTTCTCTTGATGAGCTTCTGTATGATAACGGTGATCCCAATTGGGACGGACCCTACATGTCCGCTGATTTTCTTGAGGATAATTCAAATCCTTTTTATGATGCGTGGGGTAATCCCTTGATCTATGATAACACTACCGGACAGATCGGTATAAGTGATGAATCTACCGGAGGTGTCCCTGTTAATATTCCGGAACCGCTTGATTCTGCCGAAGAAATGCTGTTTGGTAAGATCGAAGGTTTCATTGTGGACAAATACGGGAATCCGCCCAAAAAAGGACACAGAAGGCATATACTTGTTTTTATGGAACCGATCTATGATGAGGATAACTGGCCTACAATAGTACCTGATATTGAAAGAGATATGCGTATTTTCCATACGGAGAGGGTATGGCATCATTTTCACTCCGTATGGAATGTTCTTCATGTTTTTACAGATCCCAAAGACCAGCCAAGGGACCACTGGAGAGCCGATTGGAGATGGGCACGAAATGATTTTATGTCTGCGAATTGTTTAAGAACAGGTAATCTGATTATTATGAGCAATTACTTTGACGGAGTTAATATCTCAAATATCTGGGGATCTGATATAGGTATAGATAAGATAAATATAAAATGGACCCGCAGCAGGCCGTCTGAAAACATAACCAAAATATTCATCAATAATGTAGAAAGATGGAGCGGTTCCGTAGGTTCCGGGAATACGATCGATATTGACGATACATTACTTCCCGTCGGTTCTTCAAATGTGAATCTGAAGTTTGACTTTAACAGCAACCTCAGAATGAGAAGAATCGAAATTGAATTAGTTATGACAGACGGATCCCGAAAAGTTATTAAAAGAAATAATACTGACCAGGATGAAAATATTCCTCCGGATGAATACGATGAAGATGAGAATTCAGATGATCATGAAAAAGAATTTGATGACTGGGGACGCAGAAGAAATTTCGATCCCCATTTCAACAATTTCTGGAGTATGTTTTTTCCCCCAAACACGTGGGAGCATATTCAGGATTTTCTGAAGGTCAAGGTGTTCATACATCCAGACAGGAACGGATATTTTAGAGCGGATGAGGTTCCAGTCAAACCATATATAATTACATGTTATCACGATCTTCTTGAAATGTCGGTGAAAAGATACGCTATAATTGAACCCGGAAAAACTAAAAAAGAGACATTTAAATTTGATACTCTTTTTCCGGGATATCCTGATCCTGAAGCTGGCGGTGGTGATCCGGGAGAGGATCCGGGAGGCGGAGGAGAGACGGATGATATGGGAGAAAGTCTGACTGTTTCCGGGAGTATGACCTTAAGCGGAAGTAATCACAACTCTATTAAACTCGGTAATGATGATTCTCAGGTAATTGTTATTGACAAGGTTAAGGTCAGCTGGAGTAACTCAAGAATGTATGAAAGACTTGAGAGGATTAAGTTCGGGAACACAACACTCTGGCAGGGTAATGAAAGATCAGGTGCTACAATCGATTTTCAGAATTTCTCCATTGTCGGGGACGCATCAAATATTGCGACACTGCTAAGTTTCAACAGAAACATAAATAACAAGAATCTTCAGATCCAGTTCATAATGTCCGACAATTCTGTGAAAGATGTGAATTAAAATTTATTGATGTTTTAGCAAAAAAGAGTACCAGTTTCTGAAAATAAGAAGGGTTTAATGATTTATTAAGCCCTTTTTTTTGTGCTCAAATCGGAAAAAAATCACAAAAAAATCGAAAAAATTGAAAATATTCCTTGACAAATAGGGAATGATTTGTTATTATAGCGCGTGAATATAACTCCATAACCATTGAGTGAATGTTCTAACAGCGGAGTAAGGGATTTGTATGACTAAGATATATATGATAGGTGATCTGGCTCGTCACACAAAGTTTTCGTTAGATACCCTGAATTATTATTTAAGGATTGGTTTGATTGAGGAAATCGGGAGAAGCGAGAGGAATAATTACAGATACTTTGACGAGTCTACAGTTAAAGAGCTTAATAAAATCGAAAAATTAAGATTGGATAAAGTACCCATCAAAGAAATTCTTAGGAGAAGAAAAGATGGAGTATTATAAACTCCTGGATTTAAAGAAAGAACCGTTCTCGACATCACCTGATCCGGTTTTCTTTTATGAGTCATATGAGCATAAGGAGTGTCTGAACCGGCTTGAAATATCTATAAGGCTCAGGAGAGGATTGAGCGTGATCCTTGGTGAAGTAGGAACCGGTAAGACTACGGTCAGCAGAATGCTGATAAAAAGATTTGCCAAGGAGAAGAATAATTTTATAATCCGGATCATTCTTGATCCGACATTCAGGTCAGAGTACGAATTCATAAAAAATCTATGTAATTCTTTCGGTATAGATACTGCTTCCAGATCTACATTTGAATTTAAGAACGATCTTGAAAACTATTTGCTTCAAAAAGGTGTTAAGGAAAAGAAGGCGGTTGTATTGCTGATCGATGAAGGACAGAAGTTATCTCCAACATATATTGAGGTATTAAGAACCCTTTTGAATTACGAAACCAATGAATACAAATTACTGCAGCTCGTGATTTTTGCCCAGCATGAGTTTCTGCATAAAATGAAAAGACAGCCAAATTTTTTGGATAGGGTTTCGATGGGATATAACCTGAATCCGCTCAATGAAAAAGATACGACGGGTATGATTAATTTCAGGCTGAAGGCTGCCGGATTAAATTCCAACAGGATATTATTTACTGACAGGGCGGCAAAACTTATTTATTCTCATACACAGGGATTCCCGAGAAAAATATCACGTTTTTGTCATGATGCATTGATCGCAATGCTCAGGGACAACAAAAAAGTTGTTGATGAAAAATTTGTATTAGACATGGTCCGTAAAGAGGTCAACTGGAATGTCTGATAAAAAAGAAGACAAAAAGGAATTAGCCACTAATCGTCTCCTGGAGATATTAAGAGGCGATTCTGAAAATGCCGAGGCAGTTTCTCAAACTGAGGAAAGGCTTGGCCTTACCGATGAGGAGCAGTCCGCGCTTGAATCATCTCATGAGATTTACGAAGACAATAAGGATGGAAGCAAAAAGAAGGATATATTAAGTGTACTAAAAGAGATATTTGACGATTCAATAAATAAAATTCAGAAACTGACAGGTTCCCAGAAGGGCATGATTGGTATTGATGTCGGATCTGACTCTATAAAGTTTGTACTTTTTCAGAAAGGGAAGACCGGTTTTGTATTAAAGGATATGGGAAGTAGAAAAATTGAGGAACATTATACCGGTGATCCGAAGAAAAAGATAGAGAATTTAAACAGGGCTGTAAACGAGCTTATTTCATCAGACCTGAAAAGCAAGGTCGATTTTTCAATAACTGTATACGGTCCTGAAGTCAGTATAAAAAAGATCAGTTTGCCGAAGATGACAGGTAATGAACTTAAAGAGGCGATATATTGGAATGCAAAAAAAGACCTGCCGTTCCCTCCTGAAAATGCTGCCATTGGTTACAGGATCATTGGAACAGTCGAAGATCAGGGGATGGAAAAAACAGAAGTTATAGTTGCTGCCGTTGATAGAAAACTGATCAGTGAAAAGATCGAATATTTTGAAAAATTAGATATACACCCTGTTAATATTTCACCTGTCCCGCTTGCGATCTATAATAATTTCCAGCATTACTCCGAGATTACCGGTCAAACAAATGGTGTTGTGATCGATATCGGAGCCAGGATGTCTCACATAATATTTGTTGAAGGCGGAAATCTGCAGTTTGCCAGAGAAATATCAACCGGTGGTGATGATATTACTAAAGGTATGATGGGATCCCTTTCCGGTTCAGACGGTGTGGTCAAGATCGATAGGGAAGAAGCTGAGAGATTAAAATTCGTATACGGTATTCCTTCTGATGATATCATTAAAACTACTGAGCACGGTATATCCTTATCGCAGGTATCATCGGTGATGAGACCTACTCTTGAAAGACTTTTAGTACAGATACAGAGATCTTTTGACTATTATAGAACAAAATTCCCGTTTGAAGAACCTGACAAGGTTTTTATCACCGGTGGTACTTCACTCCTGAAAAACATTGTAGAATTTATTTCTGACGGATTAGATAAACAGGTCGAGATACTGAATCCGCTGAGAGGAATTATTGTTGATCCGGAATTAGAAGAAGAGAAAAGTGTATCTTCTGTAGCTCCTTCACTGACCGTTGCGATTGGAAGTATACTGGGAAGTAAGAACAAGATAAACCTGCTGCCTCAGGAAATGAAGGAAAAACTGTTATTCGACGTACAGAAAATATACGTTGGCCTGGCAGCAGGTGTGGCATTTTTTATAATTCTGCTGATGTCATTTTTTGCTAATTCCTCAATAAATGAATTACAAACCACCTATGAAGAGGATAAGCAGGATAGTGTAGGGAGTACCACATATAATACTGCGTACAACACACTTCTGGCGCAAAAGGCGGTAGAAGAAAACAAGATTCTCATGGAACAACAGAATTATGAAAAATTTGCCGGAACCGTGCAGTTATATGACTATATTCTCTTTTTAAGCGGGGTACATAAAGATTATATCATTATAGATTATATAAAGATTGATCTGGAACGGGACAATATACTTGATATTGCTGGCAGGATAAATGTTGACAGAGTGTCGGCGGAAACAATGCTGACAGACTATCAGCTGCAGTATGTACAATCCGGGATGTTTCAAAGTGTAGTTCCGTTCACTTCCGGAGATGTGGCTTATGTAGAGGGCCCAGGCGGAGACAACAGGGGTATGTCTTTTGAAATTAGATGTCTAATCCCACAAAGTGTATCGGTGAACAAATGAAATTCGGTTACAGAGAAAAACTTATTGCTGTTGGAGCTGCGATCTTACTGATCGTTGTAGCCTGGTATTTTTTCTACTACCAGCCTAAACTTGATGAAATTTCCCGGCTTGAAGAAGAAATAAAGACTATGCAAGGAAGTATCGATCAGAAAAATTATACTCTTGCTGATATTGAAAGTCTTAAAAATGAAATTCAGAAACTGCAGGAAGAAGCCAGGGAAAATGTTGCCTTAAGTGTTTCCTATACAAGAATGTCATACGTGAATGATGTCATCAATGAAAAGATAAATTATTTCGGACTTAAACTTACTGATCCAATCCGTCCGAATACGAACTTGCTTTTTCAGCAAAATCCGTTGGATCAGCTGGAAATAGATACCGGAATAAGAAAAGTTGATTTTTTGCTTAAACTTGAAGGAACGTTTGAAAATCTGGTTGCTTTTATGGAAGGATTGAAGGATTTTCCATTTTTGATTAGGGCGGTTGAATTTGATGCCAGTACGGATGATGATCTGTTCCCGACTTTAATCGTCAGTTTAAAAGTAATTGTTTTTTTTGATATGACAGGTAATAACTGAAGAAAATATGCCAAAAAACCAAAAAATATTACTGATTGTCCTGGTGCTCGTAGTTGCGTGGTTTCTTTATGATCTACTTGGAGGGGACGAGACTACTGAGCCTGCAAATACGGATCCGAGCGGTGGTGGTCAGACTTTTAATCAGACAACAGGAAATCAGCCGGTGAATCCGAATGTGACTTCAGGTACGCAGACAGGTCAAGCAGCAGCGCAGATTGCCGGTGACATGGTGGTTATACCGCAGTTTGACTCGATCAGATACAATCCCTTTCACAGGAATGTAGAACCCAAAGCCATGCTGCTGGATTCGCAGCAGGTCGGACCTTTATCAGGATTGATATATAAAGGCAGGATGGGTAATAAAGTGTTTATCTTTGACGGGAATAGTGATAGCCGTTACGGTATCGGAGAAAGAGTCGGTCAACTTACTGTAGATCAGATATATAATGATAGAGTCGTTTTAAAAGATATAAATGGAAGAAAATATTCTTTACGATTAGGAGGCGTTTAGTGAAGACAATAAAAATATGTACATGTTTATCTCTTATGATCTTATTGAGTTTTAGTAATTATGCATTTGCTCAGCTGAATAAGGTTACAGGGATATCGGTCGAGGAGTCAAATAATGTAACGACCGTAAAAATTCAGTCGGATAAACCGGCAATATTCAATAAACTCCCGCTTCTGCCGGGAGATGGAGTAAATATCAAAAGCAAGTTTGTGCTGAATATTGATGGTGCGGTGCATGCTGTTGAAAGTGGACTAATAACTGCTAATAAAGGCCCGGTTTCAACAATACGGTCAAGTCAGTTCAAGGAATATCCTTCAACAGTCAGGGTTGTACTTGATCTGACATCTGACGCAACAGTAAGAGCAGAACAGCAGGGCAATGATATAATTGTATATTTATCGGATTACACAGTTGAAAAACCGGTTGAACCCGTTGTAATTGAAAAGATACAGGAACAGATACCGGAGATAAAAACAATAGAGACACATGATGATCCGATCAATGTTATGGAGGTCCCTCTCGGTATTATTCTTGACACTTTTCGGGAAGATTACAGAATGAATATATTACCGGCAAAAACTGTTCAGTTGGATGATCCGGTTTCGGTGTTTATGGCAGAATCATACGAATCTGAAAACCTTTTTGAGGCGATTCTGTTTGCGAATGATTACAAATTCAAAATGATGCAGAACATCTATTTAATCCTGGGTAAAAATGAGACACTGGATGAAAGGATGCGGATGGAGATATTCAAACTTGAATATCTTGATGCAAATGATGTTGTAGAGAATCTGCAGCCACTGAGAACACAGACAGGCGGAGTTATTCAGGTTGTAAAAAGAAGTCCGCTCGGTACAGCCGGATTGACTATCCCGACTGGCGGCGGCGGCGGCGCCGCCGGTGGTGTCGGTGGTGGAGCTGGAGGTGCCGGTGGAGGTAATCCTTTACAGGGGCTTGATGATTTAGTTGATGAGACAGCAGGGGCTGCCCGTTCAGATAAGATCATTGTTATGGATACTCCGGAAGTTATTGAAAGAATTAAAGAGGTTATAGAAAAACTCGATGTACCTGTGCCGATGGTTCATATTACTGTTAAGGTTGTTGAAACCAGACTATCGGAAAATGAAAAGTGGGGACTTAACTGGCAGACTATTCTTCAGGCACAGGGCATAGGCGGAACGGCAGGTGCTGCCGGAGGTGCTGCCGGAGGTGCCGCAGGTGGTGCCGGGGGTGCTGCAGGTGGTCTTCAGCAGGGATTAGATCTGAAATTCGGAGACTTCAAAGCAGGTACGTTGAATCCATCTCAATTCAAAATAATTTTAGATGCTCTTTCGGAAAGGGAAGACTCCAAACTGCTGAATCAGCCGAGTATTCAGGCAATGCATAATTCCCAGGCAACAATTGCTGTGGGAACATCGATCCCTGTTGAGGTAACTCAGGTGGGAATGGGAGGCGCTGGAGGAGCTGCCGGTGGAGGTGGTGGCGCTGCAGGCGGAGCAGGAGGTGCTGCAGGTGGAATGGGAGCGATCACTACTATTCAAAATCAGAATATTTCTGTAGCCCTTACCGTAATTCCACAGGTTAACGAAGACAGATATATTACGATGTGGGTAAAACCCCTGGTGCAGGAAATAGTCGGTTATACAACAAAAAGCAGTGATATGCCTATTACATCGTCCAGAACTGCAAATACTACTGTACGTGTAAAGGACGGTGATGTTGTGGTTATCGGTGGTCTGATTAAAAAGGATGAGATTGAAACAGTATCAAGAGTGAAATTCCTGAGCTCTATTCCATTACTGGGAAAATTATTTACTCATACACATACTGATGTCAAAAGAAGCGAACTGATAATATTCATCTCTCCTAAAATTGATACTACAATAGAGGATGATAAAAAAGGATTAAATTAAGTGATCATTAAATACTATATATCATAATTGATGGGGAAAGAAATGAAATTGAATAAATTGCTTAAATATGCAATGGATATGGATGCATCTGATCTGCATATTGCCACAGGATATCCTCCTGTTGTAAGGATCTACGGTGATCTCAAAAAAGTTGATATGCCCATACTAAACGAAGATGCCGCCTCAAAAATGGTATATGATATTATTCAGCCCGAGTACAAGAAAGTATTTGAAGAAAAGAATGAAGTGGACTTTGCCTATGAAATACCGGAGGTAGCCCGATTCAGATCAAATATTTTCAGGACTATGAATGGAATTTCCGCCGCCTTCCGTGTTATACCGAATAAAATAAGAACGCTCGAAGAGATCGGAGCAGCGGAGGGCGTATATACTCTGGCGAGAAAATCTAATGGACTTGTTCTGGTTACAGGACCGACAGGTTCAGGAAAATCAACTACACTTGCGGCAATGCTGAATATGATCAACAAGGAGAGGAAAAGCCATATCCTGACAATTGAAGATCCCATTGAATATGTACACACGGGTATCAACTGTCTTATTAATCAGAGAGAGATCGGTACTCATTCCCCGAGTTTTGCTTCCGCTCTCAGAAATGCATTAAGAGAGGATCCTGATATAATACTATTAGGCGAAATGAGGGACCTGGAAACGATCTCACTTGCGGTAACAGCTGCAGAAACAGGCCATCTTGTTCTGGGGACTCTTCATACTAGCAGTGCACCGGAGACAGTTGACAGAGTGATAGATGTTTTTCCTGCAGATCAGCAGAATCAGATACGGGCTATGTTCTCCAGTACACTTCAGGGTGTAATCGCACAAAAACTGGTCATTGCCAAATCCGGAAAAGGAAGACAGGCTGTTATGGAGGTGCTTGTTGCTTCAAACGCCATCAGGAATTTGGTAAGGGAGAGAAAAGTCCATCAGATGAATACTGTTATACAAACAAGCCAGGAGATGGGAATGCAGACAATGGATCAGGCTTTGATGGGATTGTTAAATGAAAACAGAATTGACAAAAACACTGCTGTGTCACATGCGATAGAAAAAAGACCTTTTGAAGAGTGGAAAGGTACAGCAAGAGATATATTATATAGAGACTGAAAATTTTTAATTTTTGCACTTTCTCTTAGGGGCGAGTTTAAAATGAGAAGGGGCCTTGGAAAATGGATAAAAAAATTAACTCAAAAATATTATTCACTATACTGATAATTTATTGTGTATTTCTAATATCAGTCTCATGTGAAAAAAGCGGGCTTATTGATCCGACTCAGGATGGTGTCACAACCCAGGTCAGGATAGATAATATTTCAAGTGACATTTTAAGTGTTGGAAACGGCGGAGATATTGCAAACATTACTGTAACTCTGCTTGATACGGATGGTAATGCATTTGCCGGAACAATAGTCTATTTTGAAGCGACAAAAGGGACAATAACACCTTATGATACTACAGATGTTTCAGGATTGGCGGAAGCTGTATATACAAGTGGATCTGAAATTGGGACAGATACTGTAACTGTTTCTGTCGGTGCAGATCCGACAACTTCGCTTAAGAGTGAGTATTATATTAATGTTGTACTAAAAACAGTTACTGAAATTGTACCGCAACAGACAGTTCTTTTAGCAGATGGAGTGTCCAATACTGAATTAATTGTTATTCACAGAGATGGATCGGGCGAGCCGCTCCCGGATAAGACATTATCACTTTATTCGGATCTCGGCACTATTACAGGGACTGTCACCACCGATATTTTCGGAAGAGCACAGGCTCAGTTTACTGCGCCTTTATTGACACAGGACTCTACTGCATCAATTTTTGCTTTAACTTCAGATCAGGTGACAGCAAAGATGTCAGAGTCATACCCGCAAGATGTTTTCAATTACGATTCGAATATTGCTCTTAATAAAGCGTTTATAGATTATGATACAACGGCAGTAATTGATCTGATCGGTATAAAACTGACATTAGAGGCTTCCCGGGATTCCATTTTTGCAACAGGAAATACCGAGTCAAATATTACAGCGACATTAACAACTGCAAATACTGACAGTGCTCTATCCAGTAAGAATATTTCATTTTCAACGAATTTCGGTTCATTAAGTGCGTCTTCGGCAATTACAGATAACAGCGGGAAAGCTACGGTTCAGCTGCAGAGTGTTGAAGCTACCGGTGTGTCAACTATTACTGCTGCTTATGGGGGAGGGATTACAGCCGAAACATTTGTCAGTTTTACAAGCGGTACAGAAGAATTGGTCTCACTTGCAATAAATGCTAATCCCACAGAAATAAATGCAGATGCACAGAGCAGTTCTAACATAAATGTTATCGTAAAAAATTCATCAAATAATCCCGTTATCGGAGCAGAAGTTCTTTTTTCTTCCAGTCTTGGCAGAATTGATGCAACAGCAGTAACCAATAACAATGGAATTGCTACCGCACTTCTTTTTAGTGACAGGATCAGCGGGATATCAGTTGTCAAAGCCGGTTATAAGGGTGTTACCGACAGTACACAGGTCAGCTTCTCCGGTACTCAGCTGGAAGTAACTTCTTCTCCTGAGGTAGTAGTTGCGGATAATAATTCTAAAGCAGCGATCATTGTTTCACTTAAGGATGCTGCAGGTATTCCGATCGGATCTATCCCTGTAACAATATCAACTGGTAACGGAAGCTTTCTGAATGACTCATCTACTGTTTCAGGTTTAACAGACGTAAATGGTATTTTCTTAGATTCGCTAAGAAGTGATACAGAGAGTGTCACTGTTATTACTGCGGAGGCAGCAGGTACAATTTCAACAGGGGAAGTTACCTTTACAGGTCTTGTCACTACGTTAATTCCCGATACAAATGTTACTACTGCAAATACTCCGATAAAACTAACTTTCACATTAAAAGATCTTGCAGGTGATTTTAAATCCGGTGAAAGAGTTGTATTTTTTACAACTCTGGGTAATGTAAGTCCGGAGGAATCAATCACCGGTATCGATGGTACTGCAGAGACCTATTTACAATCGTCAATCGGAGGTACTGCAACTGTTACCGCACAAGTGACAAGCGGATTCATTAAACCGATTCCGGCTGAAGCGCAGGTATTGATCCAGTCATCTCCTCCTGATGAGATTCAGCTTTTTGCAGATCCGGTCGTTGTAGAGGTTAATGGCGGGGAATCAAATATTACTGCTGTTGTAATAGATGACAATGGTAATCCTGTCCCGGATGTAACGGTAAGTTTTAATATATTACAGGGTGTTGGGGGTGGAGAATCGCTAAATCCTTCTTTTTCTTCGACAAACTCTACCGGTGAAGCAACAACAATTTTCAGATCAGGATCAATCGGCAGCAGCGCAATAAAAGATATTAAGATCAAAGCTACCGTTCAGGGATTCGGAAAATCTGATACCACATTCATAACAATTGCCGGGGAACCTAATTCTATAAAATCAAGTTCAGCTCCTCCACCCAATGATAATAATGATGGAACATATTCACTGTCAATCGGATCTATTGTATCGGATATTAATGGAAATCCTGTAATTGATGGTACCCTTGTCTATTATTCTACCAATCCTCCTATTGGAGTTATTAGCAGTCCTGTCGAGACGGAGAGTGGTATAACGACCACTAATCTCGTATATCCGACAGATGCTGCTGGTGATCCGGTTCAGATAATTGTCACAAGCGGTGATGTGTCTGATACTTTGAATATTACTCAGCTGCCTACGGCAGGAGTTGCCGGTTTTGTTGACAGTTTGAAATTTAAGAGTATAGATCAGAGCAGCATTTTAGCTGATGGAGAAGAGACAACCGGCCTGAAAATACTTGTCGTTGATCAGACTGAAAATCCTGTTGCAGGTGTTATTGTTGATTTTAAAGCTACACCCGGTAACAGCGGGACAGGCTTGACCGAGGAAAAACTGCAATCTGACGGGACACAAAATCCAAATTGGGGTGTAGCATCTTTTACTATAAAAAGTATATCCTCAAAAGTTGATATTTATCCTGAAATAGAGTTTGCTGCCGGCGGCAAAGTATCTGTTTTTCAATCAGGAAATATTCCTGACGCTAACAATCCGTTATATTATCGCGGTATAACTTTATCGGTCAGCTCTGATATTGACACAATAAAAACAGGTGAATCAGTAAATGTCAGATCGGTTCTGAAAGAGACTACAAGCAATGTCGCATTGACCGGAAGAGCTGTTACGTTTGGTTCAAATATCGGATTGATCGAAAATGAAGCTAATTCCAATAGCCAGGGAGAAATTAATATTACTTTTGATGCTGAGCAGGATACAGGTATGGCTGTTATTACGGCTTCTTTTGGATCAAATGTTAATGATACATTATTAATTTATGTCTCCAAAGATATTCCTAATGATCCTGCCAATATATTTCTTAGCGCTGATACCACCCATATTAATGTCCAGGGTGTTTCCGGGAGAAATACAGTTAATATCACTGCCAGAGTTCTGGATGAGTTAAACCGTCCTGTTAATGCGGGAACAGAAGTTATAGTATCTACTAACCTGGGTGTTATGGCATCCAATAGCCTTACTGAAGACACATTATACACCGACCTGAACGGAGAAGTTTTATTTCAGCTTGAAAGCGAAACCACATCAGGTGTGGCAACTATTAATGTATCAAGTGGGAATATTAGTATTTCAAGAGATCTGATTACATTTCAGGCAGGTTTGCCGGATTTTATTACTGTTTCTTCGGATACAATTGGAGTACTGCTGGAAGGAAATATCGGTCAGATAAATGTAATAGCGATAGTCACCGATCTGAACGGTAATCCTGTTGAAACAGGTACTCAGACAACATTTAGTACACAGGCACACAGTCTTGGTGACGATCCGGCTGTATCAATTATATCTGTCGGAGAAACTGACGAGTTTGGTGTAGCAAGTACAAAGTTGACATACGCTTTAACAGATGTCGGTAAAGGTATAAGGATCAACGCTAAAGTAGGAGGAGTAAGCAGTTTTATTGAAATTTATCTTCCTGTAATTCAATAATGGTGAAAAAATGAATAATAAATATAAGAACTTTATTCCGGCTGCAATACTACTGGCATTTCTGTTATCAGCAGCGGCAGCTTACTCCCAGCCAATCGGTAATCCTGCCTTCCTGCCTGAGCGAAGCTGGAGTATCGGATTTTCCGGTGATCAATCGGAATTTGATATAGAAGGCAACAATTATGTTAGTACAAGAGGGCTGTTCAAATTCAATTTTTCTGTCAACAAAACATTTAAGGTCTCCCTGATCGCCGGAACGGCAAATATGAGGATATATTATCCCAGGTCGAAATATTTATCAAGGTTGACTTCAAAAAATTCACTTACATTGGGCGGTTCAGGTAAGTTTGTTTTTGACATTCCTAAGATCAAGAAAATAAGTTTATTTTCAGAATTCGGCGGTATGCATTTTAATCCGATAGGTCACACCTATTCAACTTTAGACGATAATCAGACTGACTATTATTATCATTATGACTGGAGAGAGTTTTGGTCTACGACGGGAACAATTGTTAAACTATACCCGTATGATATATACGTAGCTTATCAGGGGAGAGCGATCCGGCAATTTGAAATATTCAGCAGAAACGAATATTATACAGGAATATTCAACTGCGTAATTTTTGGCCTCGATTTTCACCTGCCGGACAATTACCTGCTTAACCTGCAAGTTCGTGCACTAAATGGTTCGGCTATAACTGTTGGTATCAGTCAAATTGCACTATTTAAATGACAGGAGGTAAAGTTGAAAAAACTAATTGCAGGTGTATTGGTCTTTTCTGTTATTTTATCATTGGGTTCTACTAATATTGTAAAAGCTCAGTCAGATCCGTTTTTTGCATTCCGGTCCATGTCATTTTTAACTGAAGAAACCGGATTTGGAGCAAAGGCTATTGGAATGGGAGGAGCATTCATTAGTGTTGCGGATGACTATTCTGCTGTTTATTGGAATCCAGCAGGACTGGCTCTGATCGATTCAAAATATTTGAGTACTTCACTTACCCATAACAATAGGGGAATGGAAACCAGGTTTCTGGGAAATCCAGGCGATTACAATATGTCGAAAACCGCATTTGGTTCATTAGGTTACCTATACTCTATGGAAGTAATACAGGGCAGTCTGGTGTTTGCCGGCGGATATAACAGGGTGCATAATTATAACTCATTATTTGGTTATGGCGGATTTAATCCGGGAGAGACATATGTAGGCAGAGTATATTCTGATCCGGTTATTCCAAATTCTTTAACACAGGATGAATCTGTGGAAATAGACGGAAATCTGTCGCAATTCACCTTTTCCGGTGCATGGGAAGCAGCAGAAAATGTTTTTGTAGGTGCATCTCTTAATTACTGGACCGGTTCAAATAATTACAGCCAGTCTTTCGGCGAATTTGATCTTGACGATTTGTATTTTGTTAATCCAAATGATTTTAATTCAGTTATTATTGACAATATTATTGAAACGGATATCAGCGGATATGATTTAAAAGTAGGAGGACTGATAAAATATACTCCTGAGCTGAGTATCGGATTAACTATGCAGACACCGAGATACATTTCTCTAAGAGAAGACTGGGCATTCACTGAGGTAATGGAATTTGATAATGGCGATCAGGTATATGTTGAAGATGATGCAGGTGAATTTGAATATAAGGTAATGAGCCCGTTTAAATTTGGAGCAGGAGTTTCCTATAATTTCAAAGGAGGGGTGATCTCGGGAGATGTGGAATTTATTGACTGGACACAATTCAAATACAGAGATGATTTTCCGGTTGACGGATATTCAAAAATCGATGCTAACAGGAATATCAAGAGAACACTCCGCTCGGTATTTAATCCGAGAGTTGGTATTGAGATTCATCTTAATGATCAGACCAGAGTAAGAGCAGGTTTTACTATGATTCAAAGTCCATTAAAAGACGCTGAACCCGAAATGAACAGAAAATTCTTATCTGTAGGATTAGGGATTAAATCAGGAGAATCTTCCTATATAGATGTTGCATACAGAAGGGGAACCTGGGAAACTACCTCAAACAGCGATTTCAGCCTGGAAAATATTAAAGAAAAGCATATGGATCACAGATTTTTTGCTACTTTAAACTTAATGTTTTAAATTGGTTTCGCAGCCGAAAAAACCGGGACAGGTGTCCCGGTTTTTTTATTGCATATAACGGAAAATAATTACTTTATGTCTTTTATATTTACATTTATTTTATTATATTCGCTGAATATGTATGTAAAATTAATATAGAGGGTATAATGGCAGGGCTAAGTCTGAAACAAAAAGTAGGTGACAGTATTACTGAATTCTTTATTATAAAAAGGATAGATTCCAAATTAAAGAGATCCGATAACAATCCCTATCTGGTACTGGAACTTGGTTATCCGGAAGGGCGGATCTGGGCTAATATATGGGATAATATTGATGAATTCTCCGGTCAGTATAATACAGGTGATATAGTGAAAATTCAGGGAACAGTTGAACAATATAAAGAACAATTGCAGATAAGAATCAATAAGATACGCAAATCAGTTTTGTCGGATGATGTTCATCCGGAAGACCTTCTCCCGGTATATCAGGGAAAAATCAAAAATCTGAATAAAAAATTAGAAAAAGAGATAAACAGGATAAATGAACCTTATTTAAAGGAACTGTGCAGAACCATTCTTTTAGACAGCGAATTTAACGATATTTTCTCAAAAGCTCCAGGGGGGAAATTATGGCATCATGCGTATGTCGGCGGCCTTCTGGAACATACTCTAAATGTTGTATCCATATGTGATCTTGCAGCTGAACTTTATCCTGATGTAAATAAAGATCTGATCCTGGCAGGTGCACTGCTGCACGATATTGGTAAAGCAGAGTCATATGATATTGTTCCCTATGTGGATTATTCGGATGAAGGGAGACTGATAGGTCATATTGTTATTGGTTATGAAAAAGTGAAACAGTCCATTGATAAAACTCCTGATTTCCCGGCAGAACTGGAGAAAAACCTTCTTCATATGATCCTTGCACATCAGGGTGAGCTCGAAAAAGCATCCCCGGTTGTGCCGATGACTATTGAAAGTATTATCCTTCATTATGCTGATGAGCTTGATGCCAAATCCAATGCATTCAGCAGAATAATTAAAGAGCAGAAAACACCTGACAGGAAGTGGAGCAATTATGTAAATCTTATGGACAGGTTCATCTATTTTGGTGGTAATAACAGTTAAGGGATGGTCTATTTGAACCTTTCCTTGGACTTATTCCAGAGGTTATCCATTTCCGCTAAATTTGAATCATTTATATCTGTTCCTCTTTCTTTAAGAGTTTTTTCAATGAATTGAAATCTTTTCCTGAATTTTCTTATTGTTCTTCTTAATGAGTCTTCGGGATTGACTTCCAGTTTTCTTGCATAATTTACAATCGAGAATAGCAGATCACCTAATTCGTTCTCGATCTCTTCTTTATCACCGGACTTTACAGACTGTTTTAATTCCTCGAATTCTTCGGAGATCTTATTAAGCACATCCTTGGGATCTTCCCAGTCAAAACCCACACGGGCGGCTTTACTCTGAGTTCTGTAAGCTTTTATTAATGCCGGCATTGTTTTGGGTACTCCGTCTAAAACAGATTTCTTTTTCCCCTCGGACATTTTTATATTTTCCCAGTTAGTCAGAACTTCATCAGAATCTTTTACATTGACATCACCAAAAATATGCGGGTGCCTCCTTACCATCTTATCCGTATTATTTTTAAGGACATCTTCCAGGTTGAACTTATTTCTTTGTTCGGCTAATATCGAGTGAAAAAGAACCTGGCATTGCACATCTCCCAGTTCTTCCAACAGAGAATCGTCATCATTTTCATCTATGGCATCTATTACTTCAAAAGTTTCTTCGATCAGATACTGCCTGATCGAACCATGGGTTTGTTTCTTATCCCACGGGCACTCTTTCTGGACTTTTCGCATCACTTCAACAAGCCTGTCAAATTCTTTCATAAACCATCCTTAAAGGTTAGAATAGAAATATTCATATTATAACAAAATAACTTGGCAAATAAATAAAAACTTAGTGCCAAAAGCAAGTAAAATTGTTATATTTCACTGATTATTTATTAAATATATAATATTTCCTGTAAAACAGTAGAAATTTATTAAAATTATAAGAAACTTT
>JBHPLC010000004.1:0-88715 GCA_042564455.1 Candidatus Zhuqueibacterota bacterium
CTTCGCTGTATTAGGAAGGAAAATCTAAAAAAATCATGAGCCCCTGTATTTGGCGCTGCCCTTAAGCAATAATCAGCATAATGATAATAAAACAAGAAGTCTCTTGCAAGAATTTTCTTTAAATTCGGAGATTTAAAGCAAATCACATAATATTTCAGTTTTATAATTAACTGAATTTATCAGATCAAAGTATTTCTATTCACAAATAGAGAAAATGTGAAACTTATTTTCTCTATTTACGAATACTAATAATAAAGCAATCATGGAACAGGTGAGAAAATGAATTATTTATCGCGAGCAGAAGAGATTTTATTACTGTCGATCTGGAGACTTCAGAAAAACGCCTACGGTATGTCGATAAAGTCTCAGGTCGAGGAGGCTACCGGAAAAAACTGGTCATTTGGTGCAATATACGCCCCGCTGAACAGGCTCCTTAAAAAAGGTCTTGTAAGCTGCTGGAAAGGTGATCCGACCCCGGAACGGGGCGGCCGAAGCAAAGTATACTATCAAATATCAAAAGAAGGGAAAGAATCCCTTCTGGAGATTAAAAAGGTTAACGAAGCCATCTGGATTGATATCCCGGCACTAAAACAAGAGTAAATATGAATAACAATGTAAAAAAACCCTTCTTTTTAGCTGAGTGGATACTGGAAAGTATCACGGATACGAATATCCGGTACTCAGCGATGGGTGATTTTTTTGAAGCTTTCAATTTTTATTATGAGAATAAAGGAAGACTCTATGCCCATTCGTGGTTCTGGATCCAGATTATCAGATCATTTCCACGCTTTATCTATGACACTATATTCTGGAGTATCGTAATGTTCAAAAACTATATCCTTGTTGCATTAAGAAATATGAAAAGGCAGAAAATTCACTCGTTCATTAATATCCTGGGACTTGCTGTCGGAATGGCCGGATTTGCTGTCTTTGGTCTGCTGGTCGGCACAAAATTCAATGCCGAGCAATTTCATAAGAATGCCGACCGGATCTATGGTGTCGTACAGATCACAAAAGACGGGAATAATGAAGAAAGACATACAGCGTTCACACCGGCCCCGATGCTGACAGAATTGCAGAATGAACTTCCGGAAATATCTGACGGGATAAGAATATTAAGTCCCGGAGTGATCACTATTAAAAAAGAGAATGAAAGCTTTTATGAGGAGCGGGCACTGTTTGTTGATCCGAATTTCTTCTCCTTCTTCACTTTCAATATGAAAACCGGGAATCCATTATCCGCTCTTTCCTCACCTAATTCCATTGTTCTGACTGAAAAACTTGCCGTAAAATATTTCGGTAATGAAGATCCGATCGGTAAGACACTCACGCTAAATAAAAACACCGAGGTAACGGTCACAGGTGTTGCGGAAAACACTAAAAGGACCTCTTCTCTCAGGTTTGATTTTCTGATTTCTATGGAAGCTGCAAAACAGCTCTCAGCTGATCTTGACAAATGGGACCAGAACACAACACTGACTTTTATTCTTGTTGAAGATGGGACTGAGAAAGTAGTTTTAGATAATAAGCTGATAACATTCAAAGATAAATTTTTCTCTCCGCTGGAAGAGCCGCCGGAGCAAATCTATGTATTTCCGCTGCTTGATTTCAGGATGAGATCGGAGCATATTTCGACGATATTCAGTCAGGCGCCTGCTCCTGCAATTTATGCTTCATTCTACCTGGGATTGCTTTTATTGATCGTTGTCAGTATTAATTTTATGAACATGACAACTGCGCGGTATCTCAACCGGACAAAAGAGATAGGACTGAGAAAGGTCATCGGTGCCAGAAGGTTTCAGCTGATCAAGCAGTTCATGGGTGAATCTTTACTTTTCTCATTAATTGCATTACCTCTCGCAATAATAATTTTCGAAATGGTTCAACCCCTCATAGACAGTAACCTTGGAGATCTATACGGTGTTTCAAACACGATCTGGAACTATCCGTTTCTGCTGAAATACATGCTGCTTGCATCCATCATAACCGGTCTGGTTTCAGGACTTTACCCCGCTTTCTTTTTATCTGCTTTCCAGCCGGATAAGATCATCAGGGGAAATTTCCTTTCAGGCAAAAGAGGCAGTAAAGGCAGAAAATCCCTTATCATAATTCAATTCACGCTTTCTATTATGTTCATAGCTTTTGCCGGTATCCTCAAAAAACAAATGAACCATATTTTCAATACTGAACTCGGTTTTATAACGGAAAATATCGCTGTTGTTGATCTTCCGCCTGACCAGAATAATATCTATAATATTATTAAAAATGACCTGTCCCAGAGATCAGATATTACAAGCCTGACCGGTTCGGAAGGTATGCCTATTGAATGGTACAATTCCGAAGATGCATATCCAATCGGTTTATCAGAAGAAGATGCAATAACAGTACATTCTTATGGTGTGGATTATGACTTTATTGAAACCATGAAAATAGAAATTTTAGAAGGCAGAAGCCTGAGTTCAGAATTCTCCGATGAAAACAGTTTTATCATAAATAAATCGGCAGTTGAGAATTTTCAAATGAAAGATCCTGTCGGGAAAATGTTAACTGTCGGGGATGATCAGGGAACAATAATCGGTGTGGTGAAAGATTTCCTTTTCGTTGATCTTGACGGTTCAATACCACCTTCTGTTTTTCATCTTGAAAAAGAAAATTTGAATCATCTTCTGTTCGGATACGATTCCGAAGAAAGCTTCAATGATATACATGAATATCTGAAATCCGAATGGAATAATTTTGCACCGGATACACCCCTGAAATGCTCTACTCTGGGTGATTATTACAACTTTTATCTTAGTCCCGTCAATACCATCATTCAAATGTTTCTGGTGATCGGCCTTATTGCTATTTTCTTCTCAGCGCTGGGATTACTGGGTCTTTCCTCATTCATTGTAGAGAGAAGAACAAAGGAAATAGGTATCAGAAAAGTACTGGGCGCATCCGTTTCAAGTATTTTATGGATACTTTCAAAAGAATTCATGATACTGGTATTCTTATCCAATCTGATCGCTCTTCCTGTTGTATACATTGTCTGGCGTGAAGTAGCAAGCCTGCAATATGGATTCCTTGCCGGTGTCGGTCCGGCCGACTATGCGGTCGCTGCATTACTATCAGTTATAACCGCATTACTGGCAATAATATCCCAGATGCTGAAAACTGTAAATTCCAATCCGGTTAATGCCCTAAAATATGAATAAATAGACTTTATACCCCCTTATAATAAAAAATGCCGGTTTAACCGGCATTTTTCTATTTATTGATAATATCATAAATCTCAACAGATAATTCCGTTTTGTTTAGGACAAACAGCCTGTTTCCCTGTATGGCGAAGTACTGCTGATAACGTCCAATAAATGTATCCAGATCAATTGAACCAAGAAATACACCGTTCTTACCAAAGATATCGAATTTATGTAGAAAATCCTCTCCTCTTCTGGAAACATCCCGGGATGTAACAACCCACATCCTCCCCTTATCATCAACATCGATTCCTCTTGAAACAGTATTATACCGCAATGCTTCTGTTTCTACCTGCTCTCCTGCATATAATGTCAAGCGGATAACCACATCTTTTTCTGTAGTTTCCTCAAAGGGTAAAGGCCTGGATATCCTTAATATCAAATTCCCCTCAGGATCATATTTTTCTATTCTATTCTGATTCCAGAATGTAATATAAATATTATCTTCTTCATCTCTTGCGATACTGCATTTGTAACTTAACCAGTAATTCATCAGCCAGTCGTTATACTGTCTTGCTTCCCCGAATTCTTTATACAGCTTACCATCTTCTTCATAAATTCTGCAAAGTTTCTCAAGTTCAGGCGGCCTGGTATTCATCGGCGGAGGGAACGGATAAGTGGACAGTTTTACAAATCTGCCTGAACTCAGCCTCATTACCTCCTGATATGCACCCGCATATGACGAATTCTGCGGTATGGGCATTCCAGGATCATTATACGGCAGATTCTCTAAAGAAAACCTCCTGATTTCATTACCTGACTGGTCCATAATTATCATTTTTTCGAGTCTTAAATCTTCTATATACATATTCCCTTCATTATCCAGATCAAGATAAACCGGTTCCTGGAATTCGCCTGGGCCTTCTCCGGGTCGTCCAAATTGTCTGATAAATTCACCGTCTTTGTTATATTTCCGTATACATTTATCTCCCCGGCTGAGTACATAAAAATGTCCGGAATTATCTGCAGTCAGATCCTGCACCCTATAGAAATTATAATCCAGGTTCATCTCATCTTCCCCGCCGATCGTTTTAAATAAACTCAATCCTATCTTGGGATCATCACCCCATTGTGATTCCGTATTATTTACTTCATTAAATTTTATCACCTGTGATTCAGCTGCTATTTTCCTATTATTATCCTGCAAACCAAATCTAATAAAATATAGAATAACACTTAATAAACAGATAGATAATATAATCGTAATAAGCTTTAGACGCATGATATCCTCTTTACAATTTTTTCAATATGAACATTTGGCTATTTAAATTGAAAGACTGCTCATAATCAAGTAAAACTGAAACTCCAAACTTATTTGCATAAAAATTCAAAGGCGATACAATGTAACAATCATCTGAAGAAAGTATTATAATACTGCGGAATTGATCGAAGAAATTACCAGACAATATTATAAAATATATTTTTGCAATATGCAACAGGAATTTTTAAAGTATTTTTACAGCAAGTTTTATAATTGTCACTTATTATACTTTAACTGGAAATCTATAAGTCAATGTAGAGATTCCCGCCTTCGCGGGAATGACAGAAGGAAATGCGTAATTGACTTGGTTATAGTAGGATAGACATTCGTGTCTGTCATCAACAGGACTGGCATTTCAGGGTACGTCTATGGTAACATTTTTGTTTCTTCTTGATCTAGATTCTGAAACAAGTTCAGAATGACAGAGGGAGGCCTGATACTAACAGGATGATTCACACCATCAATAACAATAATACAATATTTTCGAACAATAAAACCATCAATGATCTAATTTTTTCATAAATATTTTTACATTTCCCCAAAAAAATCCTTGTTTTTTGAAACATTTTCATTATATTTGTGTATAATAGTTTGTGTTACAAACCAGTTTGTGGTAATAATCAGGAGTTTTCTTATGAAAAATTTAGACTTGAAAAAAATTGAGAAAAAGGCCTTCCTTTCCGTCTCTCAGGACGGACTATTCGATATCTTTATCGGGTATATGTTCCTGGTATTGGGTGTTAGCGGTCTGACTGAAGGATGGTTCCCCTCACAGGATGCTAATTCTATCGTTTCGATGGTGTTTATGCTGTCAGGCCCTGTGTTCTTCATGCTTGCCAAAAAGTTCATAATAGCCCCACGGATAGGTGAGGTGAAGTTCGGGCAGAAACGGAAAATGGCAAGGAAAAAAGTGATAATAATCCTGGCTTTATTTATCATTATTACTTCCCTTTCTGGCAATCTGTTTATAAACGACACTCTTCCCAACAGCCCGTTAATGAGTTCTCTTACAATGGGTGTTGTCATTTTTATTCCGCTGTCGATTGCGGCTTATTATTTCAATAACACAAGACTTTACTTCACGGCATTTTTAGCTGCACTTGTTGAAGTTATGTATAATTATGCCGGCGGATATATCGGGATCTGTATTCTCGGTTCTGTAATAATTCTTATCGGGCTGACTGTTTTTATAAATTTCCTGAAAAAGCACCCGGTTCAAAATTTAAACCAGGTAAACATATAATATTATGGATGAAAATAACTTTATATCAAGTATAGATAAGATAATTCACGAACCTGCCAGATTTATTATCCTGGCGAACCTCTACGTTGTGGAAAGCATGGATTACCTTTTTCTCCTGAACGCTACGGGATTGACAAAGGGAAACCTTACTTCCCACCTGACAAAGCTCAGTGAAGCGGAATATGTAAAGATCAACAAGGAATTCAAGGGCAATAAGCCGCATACATGGCTGAATATCACCGAAAAAGGAAAAACCGCCCTGGATAATTACCGGAAGATCATGCAGGAAGCGGTAAAGGATTAGAAATCAGTTATTTAGATTATTTAGCCGGAATAATTCAGCTTATCTTCAGTTACTTTTTAAATCAAGTGCCATTTATAACAGTCTATTTATATTTGACGCACTGCAAACCATATTATTAAAGCAAAAAAGACACACAATTGCAATAATAATATTATTATTATATATTTTTCTTGACATTGTTAAATTATATATTTATATTGATATTGATTTTAAAATAACCATGCGGTTCCCAACCTATTTTACTTTCCTTAATATTTCCGTAATAACCTATTGGTGTTGGCATAAATAACAGAAATTCTATCTCTTGTAACAGTCTAATTGCTTGTAGTTATATTCTTTACATCCGGGAATAGTAAGTTTTTTGATCCTGCTTCGACGACTAACACTCTTGTTGTGTTTTTGTCTGTCTCATATTCTCTTTCAGAGGCTGTAGTTTAGAAATTTCAGATACCGAAATTGCAAACAGATCTTATAATATCTTTAGAGTTTAAAAAGATACAACCTATTTTTTCAAAGGATGAATTATTATGGGAATAAAATTAAAGGAAGAAAATATTAAACTAACATTACGGATTTTGTTAGGTTTTATTTTCGCTTTTTCCGGAATAGCAAAACTGTTTTCGCCGGATTTGTTAATATCGAACCTCTGGCAAATCATTCAGCATGAAACACTCGTTACATTTGCGGTATATGTATTTAGCACTATTGAAATCATATTTGGTATGATACTCATCATTTATGACTTGCGCCCGGTTAAGGTGACTGCAGTCTGTTCACTTCTTGTCTTTATAATTTATCTATCCTATAAAGTTATAACAAATGATCCAAATTCATGTGGTTGTATGGGTGGTGTATTGCTAATGACTCATACTCAATCACTTATACAGGATCTTTTCTATTTAAGCGTGGGGATATATATCTTATGAAAAAAACAGCGGCATCTATTAAATATACTTTAATTATTGCTTTGTCATCACTGATTATTATTCTTTCAATCTTCAAGGCAATTAAAAGTATAGAATTAAAAGTGAAAAGTGATAAAAATACTGTTAAGAGAATTGACTCTTTAAAACTCTACGGGCAGCAAATACCCAAGTTTGTTTTACAGAATAATTCCAATAAAACATCCATACCGGACTCCTGTAATTTTTTTCTACTGGCTGTAAACAATTTGACTCTGGTTGATTCTTTATCAATAAATAAATTGTTTGAGAAGTATACTGCGGGTAAATACAATGTCGATCTTCTTTTAATAACATCTGATAATAAAATATTAAAAAGTTCAGACCGGGGTATGTATTTATATGATCATACAAAGTTGGAGGATTTTCTTGATCTATCGGCTGATGATAACTTTACTCTTTTGACAAGTGAAAGTGGCCGCATCGAATATTTTTACAGGGCAATTCTTGGTTATGGTAAACTTGAGGCATTGTTAGACAGATATAACAGAAAGGACGGTTTTGATGCGAGATAGATTTCATATGTTTATCTATGCGCTGATTTTTATGGTTGTATTATTTGCCGGCTGTTCAGATCAGAGTGAAGAAAAATTTGTTTTCAACAAAGATAATATTTCAAAGTTACCGGTAGATGAAAAAAGACCTTTGAAATATGTTTCTTACGAGAATCAGGATAAGATCAGGCTTTTTAATCCCGGTATATTAAAATATAATCCTTACAACAATTTAATTTATATCTGTGATACGGGAAATCACAGGATCGTAATCGTTGATACAGAATTGAACTATGTTGGTGAGTTTGGAAGATTTGGACAGGGACCTCAAGAGTTTAACGAACCTAACGGATTGCTTTTTACCGAAAACAGGATATTTGTTTCAGATATTCAAAACAGGCGAATGCAGGTTTTTGATTATGACTATAAAAATCAGTCGAGTTTTTATTGGAATAATATTTCATATGTTGATTTTATGTGTATTAATTCTGAAGGCAAAATTATTCATAATAATCCTAAAGATCATGTGTTTGAGGTATTGGATCTAAATGGAAATAAGATTTCAGATTTTGGAGAATTGGTTGCCACAAAAAACAATAGATTCAAGACACCGGAAAACGAACTTCGTTATGACATTGATCCTGATGATAATGTCTTCTGCACTTTTAAGAACCACCCAATGATCAGACAATATGACAGAAATTTTAATCTGATTTATGAAAGTGACGTGAGCTATATTCCCGGAGTGATCACAAGAACAGAATTTAACAAGAAACAAACACTGGAAAATCCGGGAAGATATTATACGAAATGGCTTAATGAAAGCCTAACCGTTGATGATAATTATATCTACATTCGTTTCAAAGAAAATGGGTATCCCATATATGTGTTTGAAAAAAATACAAGTCTGCCTGTTGAGAAAATTATACTAAAACCAAAAATAGATGAATTAATCGATTATGATTTCAAATATATAACCTTCTCTCCGAATTATCTTTACACCATCGATACAATAAATTTTGAGCTATACATGTACAAAAAATAGAACTTTAAAAACAAGGAAAGGATATTTGTATGTTAAGAAAAACAGCATTGATAATGATGACAGCTGCAATGCTTTTCTCAGTTGTAAGCATTGCATTTGCCGCAGGCTGTCCAATTACTGAGTCTTGTCCTCCTGATCAGGGAGGGGGAGCAATCAATTGTTCTTGTCGTGGAGCAGGTAACTGTACCTCACATAATTGTTCTCCGGCTGCTGGAGATGGACCTGGAGAAGGAGAGATTTGTCACGTTGTCTGTGATTGCACCGGTGAAGATGACGACAGTGAAGCCTGGTGCGACGGAGAACAGCAAAACTAATCTTTTGTGTATTATTGTACTAATAAATAACACGTTTCCATTAACCAAATTAAGAAAGGATGTTTGTATGTTAAGAAAAACTGCATTGATTATGATGACAGCTGCAATGCTCTCTATAATATCCGGCATTGCAATAGCACATTCCTGCATCATTGAAAAACCCTGCCCACCTGAACAGGGTGGTGGTGTGATACAATGCGGCTGTCCGGCGGGGGGTAGTTGTAGAGCATTTAATTGTTCTCCGGCTGCTGGAGATGGACCTGGAGAAGGAGAGATCTGTCACGTTATATGTGATTGTACAGGTGAAGATAACGACAGTGAAGCCTGGTGCGACGGAGAACCGGAAAACTAATCTTTTTCCCTGTTGAATCAAAAATATCTATCATGTTGGACAAGACCGAAATATAAATTATTCCGGTCTTGTTATATATAAGCTCAATATCCCGAATTACTGTCTATGACAATCATTTTTCGAAAGATAAAGTCATGAAAAGGATTAACATTATAGTCTTCACTTTTGTAATTGTGGCTTTTATATTAATGATACGATGTTCCGGAAATAAAAAGGAATTTAAAAACGCATATCCTGTTTTTCCATCAAATGGTTCATTGGTTCTTGCAGGCGGTGGCCGCATTAATACTGAAATATATAAAGAGTTCGTAAAATTAGCTGGAGGAAATGAAGCTAAAATTATTATAATCCCAAGCGCCGATCCCATACAATTTCAGAAGAACAGTCTTTACGCTGAAAATGAATTCAAAAAGATTGGAGCATTAGATTTATATATACTTCATACCACTGATAAAAGTATGGCAAATTCGAATGAGTTTGTCGAAGTACTAATAGGTGCTTCCGGTGTTTGGTTTACCGGCGGCTGGGAGTGGCGGATAACAAGAACATATCTACATACAAAAGTCCACAAAGAACTTACGGAACTGTTGAAAAGAGGAGGTGTGATCGGCGGGAATTCTGCCGGAGCCTCAGTTTTAGGTGAATTCTTAATTTCCGACAGGCTTGAAAGTAACATCAGTGAATCTGAATGGGATTTCAATGGATTTGGATTTTTAAAAAATGCTGTAATTGATCAGCATATGAACAGAGATGATAAATATGAAACATTTGCCGGTTATATGCGAGAATTGCCTCATTTATTTGGTATAGGTATAGATGAGAATACTGCGTTGATTATTAGTGACAATAGTATGAGAATAATTGGAGAAGATAAAGCTACGATATATAACTATTTCGCTGATTCTCTCAAAATAAAAGAGGATATTAATTATTATTTTCTCTATCCGGGAGATTTCCTGTTTTTTGACAATGTTAAATAGTTAATATTAAAAGAAGCGGAATATGTAAAGATCAACAAGGAATTCAAGGGCAATAAGCCGCATACATGGCTGAATATAACAGATAAAGGCAAAACCGCCCTGGACAATTACCGGAAGATCATGCAGGAGGCAGTCGGGGATTAGACCACTAATTAGTGGATTATTAAGAAAAAACTCATTGTTAAATTTGCATGTATTCTTCTCTAAGTAGTAAGTCTTACATTCAAAATCTTTGAGGAAAACATCGGTTTTTCAGTCTTCTTCTTTATCCTTCCGATGTTTGATAACGGTTCCTGAAACGATGTACATTACATCTTCGCAAATGTTTGTGGAGAGATCTGCGACTCTTTCGAGGTTGCGTGCAATTCTTATCAGGCTGACACACCTTTCTATTGAAGATCTGTCTGTTTTCATATATTCGGTTAGTTTTAACAGGATCGAATCTCTGAGATCATCAACAATTGAATCCCTGTCGCAGACGGTCTTTGATAACTCTGTATCCTCCTCAATGAAAGATGTTATACTGTCGTGTAACATTCTTAACGCTTCGCTCTTGATCTTCAGTATATCATCATTAGCTATCGAGATCGGAGGTTTATTGATCAGGAACAGGCCGCTCTCGCTGATATTGACCGCCTGGTCACCAAGCCTTTCAAGATCATTATTCATCTTATAGATCATCAGAACTGTTCTCAAATCCTTTGCTAATGGCTGAAACTGAGCAATAAGCGCTGTACATTTCTCTTCGACTTCAAGCTCATATTCATTTGCCTTTGGCTCATCTTCATTTATTACCTCATGCAAAATATCGGGCTGATTATTAAGCAATCCCTTAATGCTTTTCGAGATCATATCTTCCACGAAAGTGGCAAACATTACAAGATCTTTTTTTAGATTGTTTATTTCTGTATTCAGCATATATTACCCCTATCCAAATTTTCCTGTTAAATATTCCTCAGTCCTTTTATCCTGAGGTGTAGTAAAAAGCTTGTTAGTCTCACCGAATTCCACCATGTCCCCCAGATACAGAAATGCCGTATAATCGGATATCCTCGCCGCCTGGGCAATATTATGTGTGACCATTATTATCGTTTCGGTCTTTTTAAGTTCTACGATCAATTCTTCGATCTTCTGCGTGGCTTTCGGATCCAATGCGGATGTAGGTTCATCAAGCAGTATTATTGCCGGTTTCATTGCAAGGGAACGGGCAATACAGAGCCTCTGCTGCTGCCCACCGGATAAAAATGTACCTTTTTTGTGCAGCGAGTCTTTCACCTCATCCCATAATGCAGAATCACGCAGTGCTTTTTCGACTATCCGGTCTTTTTCTGATTTGGACAGTTTTAAACCGTTCAGATTATATCCGGCAAGAACATTATTGTAAATACTCATAGTCGGGAAAGGATTCGGTCTCTGAAATACCATACCTATCTGTCTTCTAATGAGCACAGGTGATATTTCATAAACATCCTTATTGCTCAAAAGCATCCTGCCTTCAACCCTTGTATCAGGAGTGATCTCGTGCATCCTGTTGATACACCTGATAAGAGTTGTCTTTCCGCAGCCGGATGGACCCATAATAGTCGTAACCGCATTTTCGGTCATTTCAAGATTGATCTCGTTGAGTACCTTCTTTTCACCGTACCATGCTGAAAAGTTCTCAATTTTTAATATTGTATTTTCCACTTACCCGCCAGATATTTAGCAATTAAATTCAGTGATAAAACCATAACTATTAATACAAGAGACGCAGCCCATGCCAGCTGATGCCATTCCGGATAAGGACTGATCGAATATATATATATAGAATGCGGAAGAGCCCTTACAGGTTTCAATATATTCAGATTCATGAAATCACTGCCGAATGCAGTGAACAAAAGAGGAGCCGTTTCACCGGCGATCCGTGAAATCCCGAGCAGTGATCCGGTCACTATCCCGCTTAATCCGGCCGGGATCGTAACCTTAATTATTGTTTTATAATATGGAACACCAAGTGATAATGATGCCTCTTTTAATGAATCCGGAGTCAGCAGCAGTGTTTCTTCAGTTGACCTTATTATCATTGGGATCATCATTATAGCCAGCGCTATCCCTCCTGAAACTGCCGAGAATCCAAATGGTAATACGATCCAGACATAAGCAATTATTCCAATAACCACTGAAGGTACACCCTGAATTATTTCGACTCCCAGCCTTACCCAGTCTGCCAGTTTGTTTTTCTTAAATTCATATAAATATACTCCGGCGGCAACACCTAAGGGAAAGGCCAGAACACCTGCAATAGACAGCAGTAAAAATGTCCCGACTATCGCATTAGCTATCCCGCCTCCCGCCTCCCCCGGCGGTTTGGGCATTTCAACCAGGAATTCCCAGTTGATCGCAGATATTCCCTGTTTGAATATGTAATAAAAAATCAAAAACAGCGGGATTAATGCTGATATTGAAAACAGAAATATAATTACTGAAAACAACCTGTTCTTAAAAAACCTGTATTTTAAACCTTTATCATTCATGTTTTACCGTAATTATATCACTAACTATTAAACCTGAACCTTTTCACGATCTGTTTTCCTATAAAATTGATGACTGCAGTCATCAGGAACAGAATAAGCCCGACATAAATTAGAGCCGACAAATGCAGGTCATCGGATGCTTCTGCAAATTCATTGGCTATCACACTTGCCATGGTGTTCGCCGGGCTGAAAATACTGTCCGGTATATTATTTGAATTACCGATCAGCATTGTCACGGCCATCGTTTCACCAAGAGCACGCCCAAGAGATAAGAATATCCCCGCCATGATCCCAGACCAGACATACGGAACCGTTACCCTTCTGATCACTTCATATCTTGTAGCTCCGAGTGCATAGGCTCCTTCCTTGACCTCCGAAGGCACCATGCTTATTACTTCCCTGCTTATCATCGCCGAATAAGGTATTATCATAATAGCAAGAACTATAGATGCCGAGAATATACCCACCCCGTACGGCAGCACACCAAGCTTCATCTCAAGGTTTCTGATCATCGGAACAAGATAAAACAGCCCCCAGAAACCGAAAATAATTGACGGTATCCCGGCAAGAAGCTCAATAACACTCTTCATAAATCCGGCAAATTTACCGGATTTTTTATATTCCCCCAAAAAAACAGCGATTGAAAGAGAAAAAGGCAGAGATATTATCAATGCCAGCAGTGAAGTTACAAGTGTGCCTACCACAAAAGGCAGAGCACCATATTGTCCTGTAACAGGATCCCATACCCTGTCTATAAAGAAACCAAGGCCAAATTCCCTGATGGATTCTTTCGAAGCTATCAGAAGAGTTACAAAAAGTGCGGCCAGTAATAAAATTATGATTACTGCAGTAACTTTTAAAACAAACCTGAAGATCCGGTCAGGGATCTCCGATCTGTCAGGTTTTCTTTTTTCAGGATATTTCATATCTTTTCTAAGAATAAATTTCATAGAATCACTTTTTCAGCAGCTTCTCTCCACCGTAAGTTACCGAACTGAGAATATCTTCAACAGATCCGACAACCTTTTCAGAGATCGGTGCATAGTCCAGTGTCGGAGCATATTTCTGCCCCTCATGTGTCATCCAGTGCAGCAGGTTAAGCAGGCTCAAAGCATCTTCACGTGATCTGTTATCATATTTCTGCTCTTTGTACAAGATTATCCAGGTAAAACCGCTTATTGGGTACCCATTATCCGACATTGTATTCGTCAAAGATACTCTCGTATCAGCGGGGATATCAGCATTTGCAGAAGCACTGATCGATTCAATTGAGGGTTTTATAAAATTCCCTTTACTGTTCTTAATAAGTGCTCCCGTCATGTTGTTGTGTATAGTATAAGCAAGCTCAACATAACCGATACTTCCGGGGATCTGTTTTACCAATCCGGCAACACCTTCATTCCCTTTAGCGCCAAGCCCCTCAGGCCAGTTAACAGATTTTCCGCGTCCGACTTCTTTATCCCATTCGGGACTGATCTTGCCCAGATAATCCGTAAAAATATTTGTTGTCCCGCTACCGTCTGATCTGTGCACCACGATGATATTCTGATCTGGCAGGGAAATTTCCGGATTCAGATTTTTAATCTCTGCAGCATTCCACTTTTTGATCGTTCCCAAAAAGATACCGGAAAGAGCTTCAGGGCTTAACCTTATCTCCGGATTACCCGGCAAATTGTAAGTCACAACAACCGCACCCAGGCAAATCGGGATATGAACAATTTCCGCAGGTGCATTTTTGATATCCTCATCTTTCATAAAAGCATCTGTTGCACCAAAGTCAACTGTCTTGTTGATCAGCTGTCTGATACCGCCGCCTGATCCGATCGACTGATAATTAACTCTTACATTATAGGATTTGTTATACACATTAAACATCTTGGAATAAAGCGGATACGGAAATGTTGCTCCGGCACCCAGTATCTCATTATCCTGAGAAAAGATCGGAGAAATTATCCCGGATATTAAAACGATTAAAGCTGAAATAATTATTATCTTCATTGAATATATTGTCATTCTGTTTACCTCCTGAATATATTTAGAAATGTACTTCGATAGTGAATTTTGTCAATTTATTAAGCTCGACATCACCGTTCTGATCTTCGGCAAAATCAAAATCGAGGAGGGCTTTGTGTTTCCCTGCGAATTTATAAACCACACCTAATATCCTTCTGTTAACCAGGTTATCATTTACACTCGTATTTGGATCGAATGAATCATATCTTCCGATCAGGCTGAATTTGGATTCCGGTATATTAACCTCACCAAAAAGAGAAAAGCCCGACTGATCATAAGGATTCCCGAGACCATCAAGCATTTTGCCTTTGGAATCACCTTTACCATTATAATATGTTCCTGTCGCAACGAATCTTTCATCTTCATAGGAAAGGAAGAAAGTATTCACCTTCCAGTCAGGTTCTGCGGCAATATTTCCCTTTCCAAAGATACCGAAATAAGACAGCTGAAGCCCCGGCAGATGATCAGGCATTGGCCTTAAGGTAAACCTTCCTTCAAACACCTTATTGATGTTTTTCTCATGCGCGTGGTATCCACCTCCGTTATAAAGACCTAATGCTACACTCCCGTATCTTCCGGGATATTTACTGCTGATATTCTTCTGGTAATCTTCATCTACTTCTCCACCAAGCAGTGTCACAAAAGTCACTCCGAAATCAGCTGAGTTAAACAAATGACTTCGTTCGAGATACATTGTCCCCTGCATCCTGTAATTATCAATATGCTCTTCGAAATCAAGCCAGGGGCGGTGAACCAGCCCGAATTCAACATACGACTTTGTGAAATAGTCATTTGAAGGGAGGTTGAAATTCATATACATGTATTTCAACCTGACTTTTACATCACCTGTACTGTCATGTGTAATATCAGGTGTGATCCTTGCTGAAAGCGATGAACTGAACTTAGGTTTGAAGTTTAAGTACCCCCTGTGAACGTAGAATTTGTTAACATCTGCTCCGCCATCCTTACCGGCAAGGTAGGACATGTACCAGACACCCGATATCGGCACTTCCATTCCTTCTGCTGCAACAGCAAAATTTGAATTTATCCCCACCAGAAAAACAACTGCAAATGTCAGAATTCCTGTGAGAATCCTGATATTCCCTGTTTTTTTAAAATTTGCTGGAAACATTAATTCCTCCTAAAAAATTTATAAATTTTGCACTTTTCAGTGATTAAAAATCCCTGTCAACTCAATTATTAATAGAACCGGATACAATTTAATAATGAATTGTTTGCTAAGAATTAAGGAATTGTTAATTTTCTGTTAATTTTTTTGTATTTTGATATTCAGATATGTATATGGAGAAGCAAACTACTTGATGGGGAAGGATATGATAAACTCCGTACCTTCTCCAGGCCGGCTCTTTACATCGATTGATCCTTTATGCAGAATTACTATATGTTTTACAATTGAAAGACCCAGACCTGTCCCTCCCATATTCCTGGAACGTGCCTTATTGACTACATAAAATCTTTCAAAAATCCTGGAAAGATGTTCTTTATCTATACCGATACCGGTATCTTTTACCGATATTTTAACTCCTCCATCAGAGTTAACAGCCGAGACCTCAATATCTCCGCTTTCGGTATAATTAATTGCATTTTCCACCAGATTGATAAACAGCTGTTCAAGCTTGAACGGATCGGCAAACAGTTTTCTCAGGCCTTCCTCAATATTCACTGACAGTTTAAGTCCCTTGTTTTTTATCTTTTGTTCAAAAAGCAGATCCGTTTTCTGTATTACCTGTCCGATATCGGTTTCTTCAAAGGTCTGCTCGATATTAGTATCTTCTACCTCCGAAAGTGTAAGGAGTTCTTTTACAATGCGAATAAGTCTTTCAGTGTTCCTTGAAATGATCTCTATAAATTTCTTCTGTTCCCCTTTAGAGTCTTCCTGAAGAGTTTCAAGATATCCTTTTATAGCCGTTAAAGGTGTATGAAGTTCGTGAGAAACATTAACCACAAGATCTTTTTTCAGCATATCAAATCTTTTAAGTTCCGATATGTCATAAAATATTACCAGAATTTCCTCTTTTGATTTAATAAACGTGACACTGCAAATATAATTCTTGTCTTCTAATTCAAGTTCTTCCGTTATATCCCGTTTTTCATTAATTGCTTTACTAATAAACTCATTAAAACCGGTTTCACGGATCACTTCCCAGTAAGATTTATCAACAATATCCTGCTGGTCTACGATTGAATTGAAGCTGTTGTTGTTTAACAGTATCTTACCATCCTTATTTAACAGTAAAAGCCCTTCCTGCATTGAACCGATCAGTGAATCCAGTTCTTCATTCTTCTCTCTGAATTTCTCAAAAAGTATTTCCAGCTGTGCTGCCATCGTATTAAAACTTCCGGATAACTGTCCGATTTCATCATTGCGTTCAATATTCATTCTTGCCTTGAATTCACCACGGGCTACTTTCTGAAATGACTGTGCAAGCAGTTTTACAGGTTTTGAAATTCCCCTTGAAATAAAAACAGAAATAAGGAGCATCGTAAATAATACAAGTAATACCGATTCAATAATATCAGTCTTTATCGTATTCAATAAAGCAGTAATATCATTGATATAAAGGCTTGATCTTAAAACATAGGAGTCACCGGTGTCCACAATAAATCTGACGGCAACATACATCATGTCATGTTCCAGCGTCTCACTGTACCTGATAGACCAACCGCTACCATTTTCTATAGCATCCGATATTTCCGGCCTGTAACGGTGATTTTCCATAGTATCAGGATCTTTCTCAGAATCTCCGAGAACAATACCTTTTTCATCGATCAGTGTCAGCCGGGTATTAATTACAGGGCTCTGTTCATCTAAAAACTCATCAATTCTGTCTGTCATATTATTATTTATCAAGTCGGACAGTGAAGGCTCAAGGGCATAACTTAATCTTTGAATATCATTTCTCTGCTGATCGATATAGAAGTCGTTCAATTTGTTAAAGACAAAGAATATTATCAGTACAGCAATGACTACAGTTAGTAAAATATAGCCGGTAAAGATCTTTGTAAAAATTGAGTTTTTCATAATTCTACTTTATAACCTATACCTCTTACATTCTTTATGATATTTCCTGCTGCTCCCAGTTTTTCACGCAGATGTTTTATATGTACATCGATCGTACGGTCAACTACATATTTATCCGATCCCCAGAGGTCGTCAAGTATCTCACTCCGTGAATAAACCTTGTCGATTTTCTGTGAAAGGATCTTCAATATCCTGAATTCCGTAGTAGTAAGATTTATCTCATTATCGTTAACGTAAACCTTATATTTCTCTGAATCAATTCTTATACTGTCTCCGATCTTTATTATCTCTTCTTCCGTACCTATCCTGTCACTTCTTCTGAGCACTGCTTTAACACGGGCAACAAGTTCCTTCGGCGAGAACGGTTTGGTAACATAATCATCCGCACCTATCTCCAGGCCTAAAACTTTATCTGATTCATCATCCTTTGCTGTCAATATAATTATGGGGATACCGGAATACTCTCTTATTCCTTTAATTGATCTGCAAAGCTCCAGGCCATCAGCATCAGGGAGCATAAGATCCAGAATTATCAGATCTGGAATACTATCCTTTAGAAAATCCCATAACGGTTCGGCTTCAGGGAACTTCGCCACCTCGAAGAAAGCTTTTTCAAGATTCAAGGTAACAAGATCCAGAATGTCCGGTTCATCCTCAACTACGACGATCAGTTTTTTCATAATTATTAATGGAATAGCATTTGAAAAAATATCAATTAATAACTAATTTTCTTTTACAAACTGTTGAATAATGAAGAATTCAGTTATCTTGAAGTTAAATATTAATTCAACATAATCAATATTTTTTTGATATTTCCCTGTACGCTGATCTGAAAGGAATACCCTTTTTCACCAATTCATAAGCCTCCTCTGCTGAATAAAGTTCATTTGTCATTGCGTTTTTGCAGTTCTGGCGGTTTACTTTCAGCTTTCTGAAAAGCTTATCTGCCACCAATATGCTCTTATGAGTCAGTTCCAGCCCCTTTATTACCGGCCCCTTGGTCAACTGCTGATCTCTGTTGTAACCTGACAGCAGATTTGCTGATACCTGCTTGACCAGCAGTTCAAAAGAAACTACCTTGTGATAGTTCGCCCGCAGTATTTCGAGGACATCAGGATTCTTTTTGTGGGGCATTATAGAGCTTCCGGTACAGAACTCTTCCGGGAGAGAAAAATATCCCAGCTCCGGCAGAGTAAAGACTATCAGGTCAGAAGATATTTTATTGAGATCGAACATTATCTGGCTTAAAGCATGCAGTATAGTTGATTCAAACTTACCCCTGCTGTTCTGTACATAGACCGGATTGGCCTGTATCCTGCTGAATCCAAGCAGATCAGCAGTATATTTCCTGTCAATTTTAACCGGAAGACCATAACCTGCGCCTGTCCCAAGCGGGGACTGATCAATCAGGTCATATGCCGCCCCGACAAGCTTCAGATCATCTTTTAAAGCATCTATGAATGAACCGGCCCAGAGACCGATCGATGAAGGCATTGCCTTCCTCGAATGAGTGTATCCCGGCAGTACTATCCTTCCGTATTTCTTTTTGAAATCCTTAAGAGTAACAATAAGATCTTCCTTTTTCCTGCTGCACCGGTTCAGTTCTTCTTTGTAATACAATCTTAACGCCGTAAGCACCTGGTCATTTCTCGATCGGGCAGTGTGTATCTTTTTCCCGGTTTCACCCAGTTTTTTTATCAGATAATTCTCTATCGCAGTATGACAGTCTTCATTTTCCGGGCTGATCTCAAATTTGCCTTCACGATGAAGCTTAATTATTTCTTTAAGTCCATTCACCAGCTCCCTGACTTCATTTTTATTGACCAGACCAATTTTACCAAGCATTTTTGCATGGGCTATTGATGCAATACAGTCATACTTAACCAGAACATTGTCAAGTATATAATCATCACCGACCGTATATTCGAGAACATCTTTATTAACGCTTTTACCCTTATCCCAGAGTTTCATAATTCCTCCTTTTATATGTGCTTCCGCCAGTTATAAGGCTGTTTTTTCCTCATAACTACATTATGTGCTTTAAGCCTTATAGCGTTTATGTTGATAAATCCTGTTGAATCAGCAGCATCAAAACCGCCTTCAATATCCATACTGGACAGGTCCCTGTTGTAGAGCGATGTCGGAGATTCTCTTCCGATGACCATTACATTTCCCTTATACAAAGACAGGATCACTTTGCCGTCGATCGCCTCCTGGCTTTTTTTGATCGCACTTAAGAGAAAATCCATTTCAGGCGAAAACCAGAAACCGTTGTAGATAAGTTCGGAGAACTTCGGCTCAAGCATTTGTTTTAGGTGCATTACCTCTTTGTCCATAGCGAGCCCTTCAAGGTCTCTCAGAGCTTTCCACAATATTGTTCCGCCCGGGGTTTCATATATACCTCTGGATTTGATACCGATGAACCGGTTCTCCACCATATCCACCCTGCCTATCCCGTTCTCTTTTCCCAATTCATTCAGGTACAGGAACAGATCAAGCGGATCCCTATAAACAACACCGGTTGATTTATTCTCGACTTTTACCGGCAGCCCGTCCAGAAAATAGATCTCGATCACTGTTTCCTTATCCGGTGTTTCATTCGGGGAATTAGTCATTGAATAGATTTCCTCCCCGGCCCTGTAGAGCGGATCTTCAAGAACACCGGCCTCATGACTTATATGCATTAAATTTTCATCCTCGCTGTATGGTTTATCCGCAGAAGCTTTTACGGATATTCCATGTTTCTCCGCAAATTTTATCAGATCGCTCCTCCCTTTAAATTCCTTCAGAAACTCCTTATCCCTCCAAGGTGCAATAACCTTTATTTGGGAATTTAAAGCATAATAAGCCAGTTCAAACCTGACCTGGTCGTTACCTTTACCCGTAGCCCCGTGGGAAACATATTTTGCATTTTCCTTTTCCGCCACCTCTATCTGGGCTTTTGCGAGAAGGGGTCTTGCCAGTGCAGTACCCAGCAGATACCTGTTCTCATATATAGCATTACCCTGCAGTGCGGGGAAAATAAAGTCTGTCACGAATTCCCTTCTGAGATCCTTGATATAGACCTTTGAAGCTCCGGTGTCCATTGCTTTTTTCTCGATCTCTTCTTTAATCCCGTCCAGTCCTACATCACCGACATAACAGATCACCTCGTAATCTTTCAGAACCAGCCACTTCAGAATTACAGATGTGTCCAGTCCTCCGCTGTACGCAAGTACTACTTCTTCCATTTTGATTCTCCTTTCATTTTCGTAAATATTGATTAAAGTGATTTCCGAAAGCCCGTAAAAACAAAAAACCCTTCTCGGCAGTCAAGAAGGGTTTTAAAATAAAGTCAATGTAAATTACAAATTATGTATCATCTTGTTTTACCGAAAACACACCGCCTCCGGCATATCTGCCGGTTAATATTAAAGATCTTCGTCGGTTATTTACGGTAAAACTATATGTCATTACTATTTTTTCCTGGTTTAATATTGGACAACTGAATATACCAAATAATTCAATAATGTCAAGGCAATAATTAAATGCTTATTAAAAATCAGACAATTTGTATCGATCAGGAATTTAAAGCCACAACGTGTCACTTCGGGTATCTGCCGAAAAGTTTCCATAGGCCTCTGTGAAATCTGTGAATGGATGTGACAGGTTCGGCGAACATGAATATACATTCGTTATCTATAACATTCACACCGTTATCCCTGCAGTATTCTACTGCCTCAGGTGAACCGGCGCCCTGCTGAAACCAGATATGTCTAATACCCTGTTCGACCGCATCTTTTACTACATTGACCGCCTCTTCAGGTTTTACTACAACAATTATACTGTCCGCTTTTTCCGGCAGAGATTTAAGATCAGGGTATATTCCCTCATCTGTTTCACCTGTTTTGCGGTTTACGGCATATACTGTAAATCCTTTTGACTTCAGTCCGTCAAATATTGTATTACCGAATTTCTTACTGCTGCGGGAAACGCCCACTACAGCAATCTTCTTCTGTTCGAAGAAATTCTCAATTGAAGATTTTTCTGTCATTTTTCTCTAATGTTCCATTGGAAGATTTTGAATACAAATATATTAAATATCTTAAAATAACACAATTATAATTTTCGGAACGAACTGTTCTTTCTAATTATATTTACATAAATACCTTATGGATTAATCCATACATACGTCCAAAATAGGAAAATCCCGCTCTTAGCAGAAAGAGCGGGATTTCACCCTGATTTTCTATAGCCCCTGAATGCAGCAAATGAATTGATCCTCGTCAATTCATAAAAACGTTGCAGATGTCCCTGGCAGGTCTTCTGACTCCGGGATCGACCTAATCAGCGCGCCTTCCCATCCCGTCTCCGGGAAAGTGACATTATGCGCCTTTCGTCCTCCGTTACAGCACCGGGAGTGTTTCCGAATTACACAGAATTCCCTATTAAGCCTTTTGGCACCGGAACAAACTAATTTTCAAAGAGTAACACCAGACCTAAATATATAAATTATAACTCTTTTGTCAAGTAAAATCTACAATATATTGTTATGGTATAATTAATAATACACTATCTTGTATATAAATGTGCATTTGTAGTGTTCTGTTATTTTTAATCCCCGGAAGTGGAATAATATGAGCGATCTTATTTCTTCTCCTTGTCCTGCAGGGGAAGTTTCTAATTGTCTAACGGAGGTTTATACTCTGGTTTTTTGATTTCCGGATAAGGATCTATTATACGTATTTTATAGTCTTTTGAAGAATCCGGAGGAATAATAAGAATTGGTAAATTTTCCAGATTATGCGGCACTATTATTGGCATATCTGAAGGAATTTCCGGTTTTAAAGGTGTTTTAAACGAGTTCTCCCGATCGAAAGGAACGATAGGGATTCTTTTCAGGTCTTCTATAGGGAGTGATATTTCCTTCTCCGGTTCAGAAACCAGTTTAATACTTTTGACATCCATGTACAATTTATATGAATCCGAAGATTTGATGTACTCGGATTTTATATCGCCCTTCACGGTTATCTTAGCGCCCTCCTTCACATCGTTCAGTATTTTACCCTTAAGTGCGATCTTATCCGGTTCACCCTTGATAGACAGATAAAAGGAGTCTTTATCTTTTTTGAGTACACCTTTTAACTCACTCTGATCTATGGGAGTGTCTACCGAAAAAGCGAAAAAAATAAAAAAGCCGGCAACTGCGAAAAACCTGAAGAATTTGTTCATTTCTCCCCCAAATTTACTATTGTTAATTTTTGAACGTATAAAAGAAATATTTGTTCCGGATTTCCTACTTTCCCTCCATAATATTATCGATCTGAAATTTGTGTCTGATGGGATGCATAACGGCATGTTCCATCATGGACTCAATGCATAATTGTGCTTTCCACGGAGTGGTGAAATCAGGCCGGTGAAATCTCTCCATTTCAATATCTTCAAGAGGTGTTTTCCATTTGTCGAGAAGGTCTTCAAGATGGACTGGAAGTTCTTTCTCAATTTGATCCATATCGGTTATTTCTGCAATCCCCGGATCGGGCAGGTCGAGTTTTTCACAGATCCAGACCATGTATCTTCGTGACCAGTTGAGAACATGAAACAGCAGGGATTCACAGGAATCATAAGTCGGATCATCCGTATCCGGCAGGTTAATATTTTTTGCTTTTGCCTTTTTCCATGTTTCGATGAACTCCCGCATGGTTTTCTCGTGAAGCATCACCAGACTCCGTGCGCCGCTGTATCTGTATTCCGGTATACCCATAAATATCCTTCCCTGAATGTCTTTCAGAATGTAACAAACACATTTATAGTATTCAATGTATTATTTTAAATTATAATTGTTCGGTATAATTTTGGATTACTTTAGAACTTACATGATTTGCAGATTTATACATGATCAAATCCCACTTATTCCCCCTTTGTAAAGGGGGAATATAAATTCCTCAGTCCCCCTTTTTAAAGGGGGAATTAAAGGGGGATTTTTTTCACAATAATTATTAAAACAACTTATATAATCAGTAAATAATTTTAATCCCATCCAATAACTGGAAATTTGTGTCATTTTGTTTAGCAAAACGTTTTTACATGGATAATATTTGTTTTGACCGGATACTATTGATTTTAGATATTCTTAATGAAACCCGATTTCTGTTGATTTTTTTGTTTAATTTGTTATTCTATTACTCTTTACTATTGTTCCGGAAAAAAACCACACTTATTACATCAGACTTATTATTACTATGGAGCTGACATGAGAAAACTGTTCAGCATTATTATGACCGGACTTATCATTGCAGTGCTGAGTCCGGGACTTTTTGCATCCAATTCCTTTTCCGGAAGGATCAACGATATGGACGGAGAAGGAGTGAACGGTGTTCTTATCACGGTAAAAGGAACACCCTTAAGCACCGTCAGCGGCCCCGGAGGGAAATTTATCATTTCCAACATCCCGGCCGGAGAATTTGAAATAATCTTTGATCACGTCAATTTCGAACCGCTTGTGTTTAGAACAACTATTTTGGAAAATGAGGACAAAAATCTGGTCGTCGAGTTTACTGAAAAACGGAAATATGCACTCTCGGATGTTGTGGTTACAGCGACAAAATATTCCCGGAAACAGGAAAAAGTCCCGGAATCTATATCTTTGATCACCGGTAATGAGATCGAAAAGGGTAACTTCTATAATGCAGGTGATTTTCTGGAATATGTACCGGGAGTAAGGCTTACGAAAAAGGGTACTGTCGGTATGGTTCCTACAATTTCGATGCGCTCTTTGACCGGCGGAAAAACACTTGTTATGTTAGACGGACGGCCTGTACATGAAGCCTGGGAAGGCGGAGTGAACTGGCACACCCTGCCCCTGGAGATAATCGACAGGATAGAAGTGATCAGAGGCCCGGGTTCAGCCGTTTACGGATCACAGGCAACAGGTGGTATAGTAAATATCCTCACAAAAAATCCTCCTGCAGGATTCCGCGGCCGGGTATCATCCGGTTTTGAGATCAACAACTCTGAAAACATCACCGATGAGGACGCGGACGGTTACGGCAGAGCGGATATTGCGGCATCCAACTACCAGCTAAGCGGATCATATGGTACTGATAAGACAAGTCAGTTCTTATCTTTCGGATTGAGGAACACTGATCATTCTTTTCCGACAGGCGAAAACAACAAGTGGAACAATTTTGATATCAACTATTTTATCGACCGCTCATTCAGTGAAAAACTTACAACCCGGGCAAATTTTACTATTCATAAAGATGAATGGACAAACAAAGCTGATGACACGCCGTTCGAGGACAGCAATAAATACATCAGCGGCGACATACTGACAAGATATCAGGGCGACAGGGGCGTGTTTTCAGGCAGATTATACGTCAATTATGCGGATAACAGCGATAAAATTATTGAATCAGGTTCGCTTACCGGAAGCAAAGCCCGCAGGATCGGACTGACGGCAGATTACAATATCCTTTTCCCGGCTGTCAACTCCTCACTGATTTTCGGGATTGACAGTTATTTTGACTATGCAGATGTAAACTATGAAGAAGCGGTTACCGGTATGCAGTATCTCGGTGCCGGGACTGTTTATATCAAAGACAGAAAATCAGGCGCCGTATACGAAGAACTTGCCGATACATACACCGGAGAATACGGATCGAACTCGCAAAACCATGACCTTATTAATACTGCTGTATTCGCACAATACAGCCAGATTTTCAGGGATAAAATAAACCTGGTCTTAGGCGGAAGATTCGACAATCATTCGGTTTTTGGATCGATCTTTAATCCCAAAGCTGGTATCACTTACGAATTAGCAAATTTGAACGGTTTCACTACGAACCTGAAAACAAACTACAGCACCGGATTCAGAGCGCCGTCACTGGAAGCATCGTTCTCAAGATCATTAGGCGGTTACGGAAATGAGGACATCGAACCTGAAAAGTCCGAAAGTTTCAGTCTCGGTCTGTTCGAAAGACTCGGCAATCTCGGATTTCTTGAAATCACATATTTTAAGATGAATGTCGAAAATCTCATGGTCAACGACAAGCAGGGTTCGACCGGTGAAGGAAGCTGGGTATTTATTCCAAACGCAGGGGGAGAAACAGATACGCTTTCATTCAGGAGGAGAATTAATCTTGGAGACTACTCGCCAAGCGGCTGGGAAATCGGTTTTAAGACCCAGCCCGTCAGCAGGCTGACACTGTCCGGCGCTTATACGTTTCTTGATCCGGAAGATTTCACTTTTCAGACCTCTGAGAACAGGTTCAACTTCGGGATAAACATGTACCACTTTCTCGGAGAGAATAAACTTGAAGCGGAGTTTATCTATGATTTTACTGGTGACGGATATTATTTCGACTATCAGGATAGGCCCTATGAGGCATATTCTGTTGCGGACTGCAGGCTGGCTTTGGACTTAAACAAATTATTGCGCATATCTTTATACGGCAAGAACATCTTCGACAAAAAATATCAGCAGTGGTACAGGACCTGGCAGCCCGGAAGGACTTTCATATTCAGGCTGGACAGAAGTTTTTGATTCCAATTTTATAGTCTATAAAAAAAAGGTGAAATAGTAATTATTTCACCTTTTTTAATTTAATAAGTTATTAATAGTGAAAAAATCGAAAAATTAGTGGAAAATATTATGCTTAATTAAACAATACTAAATCAGTTTTTCCTGGTCGGGATTGTTCTTTTTCAGAAAATTTCCGTAAAGTTCATTCTTGCAGTCCGGACATATGCCGTGTGAGAATTCAGCGTCGGAATGATCCTGTATATAGACTTCTATCTGCTCCCAGTATCCGCCGTCATTACGGATCTTTTTACAGTTCGCACAGATCGGCAGCAGCCCTTTGATCGTTTTTAATTCCTCAAGGGTGTTTTTCAGCTCAACGATCAGCTTTTCCTTTTCTTCTTCGGCTTTTTTTCTTGCAATACGCTCGTCATGACGGTTACACACTTCGGTGATGATCAGAGGCATCAGCTCAAGGTAAGACTGTTCGGCATCTTTGACGATATAATCATCAACGCCAATTTTCAGAGCTTCAACAGCTATTTTCTCGGATCCGCCTCCCGTAGAAATGATCAGGGGAAGATCAATATTCTTATCTTTTATGATTTTACATAGCTCAAGGCCGGTTTTTCCCGGCAGTTTATAATCCAGTACGGCTATGTCAAAATTATCGGCCTGCTTTTTTAATATTTTTTCCGCATCTTCTGCTTTTTCACACCAGGTAATATTATAATCGATCCCTGCTTCATCAAGTGAACGTTCAAACAACAACCTGTCGTGTTCTGTATCCTCCACTAAAAGGACCTGAAAAGTTTTTTTCTCCTTATTCATTCTATTCTCCCGGGAATTCCACCATTTCCCAAAAAAGGTTGATCGTCTTTATTGCGTTTGATAAATTCTCAAACTGTACCGGTTTACAAATATACGCATTCACACCAAGATCATAACTTCTTATCTTATCTTCTTCCTGTCTTGACGTGGTAAGAATTACAACAGGGATCCGTTTAAGTTTCTGGTCATTCCTTATAGTCTTCAGAACGGTCAGGCCATCGACCTTAGGCATTTTAATATCCAATAAGACAAGATTCGGCCGGGGTGATTTTTCCGGATCGCTGAATTCCCCCCTTCTATATAAATAGTCGAGACACTCACTGCCATTATTAACAATAAATAATGGATTCACAATGTTAAAATGTTCCCAGGCTTCCTCCACGGCAATAATATCATGCTCATTATCTTCTGCCATAAGTACGATGAATGGTTTTTCACGCATATTTCTTCCTTATGTTTTCGGCAGTACAAAATAAAATGTACTCCCCTTTCCTAATTCTGATTTTACTTTTAAAGTTCCTTTCATCTGCTTCACTATCTTATTGACTATTGCCAGACCTATTCCCGTTCCCTCATATTCTTTTCTTGTATGCAGTCTTTCAAATACCTGGAATATCTTATCATTATAGTCAGACTTTATTCCAATTCCATTATCTTTTACAAAAAACTCATAACTTTTCTTATTTGCTGAACTCCAGCCCAATTCGATCTTTTTACTTTTCGAATCATTAAATTTTATTCCGTTATCGATCAGATTCTGAAATAGTTGTTTTATAAAAACCGGTTCAATCTTAAGGTTCGGCCACCTCTTTGGCATCAATATCTCAACATCCTCCTGAAGATCAAAGTTTGCCAACAACTCTTTTATAAGCTTACCGACATTAATATCTTCTTTTAACACACTGCCTCTGCCGACTCTCGACAGTTCCAAAAGATCATTAACAAGTTCTTCAGCTTCTTCCGTTGCCGTTTTCAAACCGTTCAGGTATCGTTTCTGTTTCCCTTTCAGGCTGTCTTCCAGATCCCGCATCAGGAAATCAGAGTAATTATGGATAGCTCTTAAGGGTGCTCTGACATCATGCGAAACTACATAAGCATATTGGGAAAGCTCCTCATTTGCAATTGATAGCTCATCGGTTCTGTCAGCAAGTTTCTTATTAGCATCCCGCAAATTCTGTTCAGCGATCTTTCTTTCTGTAATATCGAGGAAAGACCCTATAAGTTTATCAGGTTTTTTTTCAGAATTATATATTATCTCACCCTGAGATAATACGTATCTTATTTCCCCGTCAGGTCTTACAATTCTCTTTTCTATACTGTATTTTTCGCCTTTATCAATAGCATCCTGTACTGCCTTTGCTGCCCGATCGCGGTCGTCAGGATGTATGATCTTGAATCCATTCTCAGCTGTAGGTTCAATGTCGCCGGGTTTGTAACCGCATATACGGAAAAATTCGTCTGTCCAGAATGATCTGCCGGTGGTAACATCCATCTCCCAACTCCCGAGATGAGCTATCCGCTGGGCATTTCTAAGGTTGCTCTCACTCCACTCGAGTTTTCTTTCCGCAATCATATAATCCGTAATATCGCGCCAGGATGACCTGCTGTGCAGGATATTTCCCTTCTCATCCCTGATAGCCGATACATTCAGCATTACATCGATCTTACTGCCATCTTTACGTTTTAAGACCAGCATCGCATTATTTACTTCTCCGGTATCAACAAATGTCTGAAATGCTTTTTTGACATCATCCATACAATCAGGATGATACAATTCAAAAATCTTCATCCCCATGATCTCATCCCTGGTATACACGGTAGCCTTTGCCAGAGTGTCATTACATTGAATGATCCTTGCTGTTTTCGGATCAACTGATACAAACATATCAGGTGCATTATTGTAAAGGTCTTCATATTCCATTTTACTCTTTTCAAGAGCCTCTTCGGTTTTTTTCCTTTCTGTAATTTCAAGGAACATTACTGCCATAGAACCAGGTACGGTCTGAAAAGCATATACTTCAAAAGCACCTTTTATTATTTCATCATCATAATTTATCATCTCTGTCTTCCACATGTTTCCTGTTTCTGCTACTTCTTTGTATTTAACCGGAACCTCCGTATTTTTGAGCGGAGGGAAAGCTTCTTCTATGGATAATCCAACAAATTGATCATTATTAACACCCAGGATACTATCGGCTGTCGGATTTGCGCCCTGGAAGATCAGTCTTTCATCCGAGTCAAGTTTGTAGAAATGCATCCCCATAGGTGAAGATTCAACAATCTTCCGGAATTTCTCTTCACTTTTTTCCAGAGCTTCGTGTGCTTTCTTTCTTTCGGTAATATCCCTTACGAATGAGCAGTTATACTCCTTGCCGTCATATTCAAGATAATTAGATGATATTTCAATAGGATATATTTTTCCGCTCTTAGTTCTTACCAAGGATTCAAAAGTAAAAGCCTTTTTCTCTTTTAAAGTCTTCCAGAACTCCAACCATCTTTTCCTGGAAAAAGTTGGATCTACCTCCAAAACCGTTCTGTCAAGCATTTCTTCCCTGCTGTATTCCAGAAAGGAACAGGCTTTATCATTAACATATACAAATCCGCCGTCAGAGTCTATCCACATTGAAGAGTCTGCCGCATGATCCACGGCAAATTGCGTGAACAGCAGTTTTTCCTCTAATTGCTTCCTTTCCGTAATATCCTCGACTACTGCTATATGAGTTGATGGTTTCTCATCGATTTGCCACATTGGTGAAACAGAAAGACTGACCCAGACTATTGATCCGTCCTTACACCTGTATCGTTTTTCCATCGAGAAGTTACGTATCTCCCCCTTTAGCAGACGTTTCATATTTGACAGATCTGTTTTCAAATCCTCAGGATGAGTAATTGACTGAAAATCCAATCCATACATCTCGTCTGATGTATAACCAAGTATATCACAATATTTTTGGTTGATTTTAATAAACTTACCTGTCTTTGAATCAATTTGAGCAACACCTATTGCTGCCTGCTCAAATATCGCCCTGAATAACGATTCGCTTCTTTTTAATTCATCCTCGATCCTTTTCTTCTCTGTTATATCCCTGACTATGCCTTCGACTGCCACGGGTTTTTTTTCGTCAGAATAAACAAATTGAATATTGCATTCAACAAGGATCTCGACTCCGTCTTTTCTCTTATAGTTTAAATGATATCCTTCAACCTTTCCTTTCGATCTCAGAATTTTTATTAACTCTTTCCTCTCATTAGGATCAACATAAATATCTCTTGATATATTACATTTCATTAATTCCTGTTTATTCTTGTATTTCAATAGCTTTGCGGCAAATTTATTTACCAGTAAAATTTCACCGTCCAGACCAGTAAGCAAATAGGCGTCCTGCATGTTCTCAAAAATCCGTCTGAATCGATCTTCACTGGATCTGAGCGCCTCCGCGGCTAATTTTTTCTGGGTTACATCACGGGCAAAAGCGCAGTTATACTCTTTCCCGTCAAATTCGAGGTAGTTTACTGTTACTTCTACCGGAAAAATGTGGCCGTTTTTGGTCTTGTGTTGCGACTCAATCGTGAATGAACCGCGTTCTTTGACATCGTCCCAGTGTTTTTTCCATGCATTTTTAGGAAAATCCGGATCCACATCATAGACATACAACTGCAGTAATTCTTCGCGCAGATAGCCAAGAGATAGACAGGCTTTGTTATTTACATAGACGAACTTTCCGTCAGGCCCCATCCAGAAAGCGGCATCAACTGCATGGTCAACTGCAAATTGTACAAATCTCGGATCATTTTCAAACTGTTTGTTATTATTCATATTGTCACAGTTTATTTGTTATTTATTATTTAAATTTTCATGTCCAGTGCTTTATTTCTTCAGAAAATTTAGATTTATGTGATTAATTATATTTATTCAGATAATTTAATGCAAAAATCATACCTTTACATTCTATTCAGGCTGAATCAGGTGTAAGCCGTTGATTATACATGACTTATGCCCAGACAATCCGGAAGTGTATTTTGTGTAATTTTATACATATGTTTAAAATTATTACTATCGGAGAATATAAATCTCTTAGTCTGTATTTTCTTTCGATAAAGTTGAATCTTTTTGTAACATGATTAATCTAAGTAAATGATCAAAATATTCAAAAGTAACTATTATAATAAAATGAGGTTGAAATGAGATACAGATTTTTTTCATTATTATTGTTGATCACTATATTGATATCCTGTGCAAAACCAGAAAAACCACAGATTTCCTTTACTAATATTACTGCTCAGGAAGTATGCAAAACTATTGATAAAAATGAAAACATACTATTACTTGATGTCAGGAGCGAACAGGAATTTAACGGTACTTACGGTCATCTTAAGAATGCAATCCTTATCCCTTTGCATGAACTTCAGAGAAAGATCAATGAAATTGCACAATATAAGAACAGTGAAGTCATAGTTTACTGCAGGTCGGGCAACAGAAGTATCACAGCAAGTAACATTCTGATAGCTAACGGTTTCAAGGATGTAAATAATCTTTTAGGTGGAATGAAAGGCTGGAACAGTTCGGATATCAACAGTCTGCCTTGTAAAAAGGAACTGCTGGTAAAAAATAGTTCTTGATTATTTGAATACAAAATCTATTATATCTATTATACATAATTTCCTGAAAGGTAGAAATGGTCAAATTTATTAAACACCTTTCAGAGATCCCTTTAGATTTTCAAGTTAGCGATATCACTCAGAGCGAGGAAATACCTCCCTTCGGATACGAAAGGACCGGACTTACCGTTACTACTGATAACGAGATCAAAAAAGGTTCGAAAGTCAAGATCAATTTCCCTCTAAGAGATAAGATATTCGATGTTCATGGAATTGTTGAATTCTGTAAAAAGACACGTAACCGGTATGAATTCGGAGTGGTTTTCAGGAACTCTGAAGACGAACTCAGGACACGCCTGATCGAGCAGGCGTATTATATTGATAAATACAGATGCGACATAGAGATCAACGAAGGGAGATCTTTAACAGGGCAGGAAGCAGCAATGGAATGGATCGAGAAATTTGCCAAGGATTTCGCTTAAGGTTTGTTTTTTTTCGGGATTTCTGACAATTACAGTAACCTCCGTTGCAGGACATCTTAAATTCCTCATTTGTGAAAGACTGACCTGCTATATCTATATAAAAAAGGTTAGCCTGATTTAGACTAACCTTTAAATTTCTGCTGCGATAAATTATCAAACAATCAATTGCCGATATGATTGTGATACACCTTTGAGATGATCTTCCAGCCATCATCAGATCTAATCAGTGACAGATAGTCGGTATAGACCTTTTTCTGATTTTTGTAGATCTCGGCTTTTACTGTTGCGGCATCACCTGTCACATCCAATTCCACGATCTTGCAAAGTGCTTTTACTTTGTCCGGATTAAAACCTTTGGAGTTCTTATTCTTTTCGATGGTCTCGATCCATTTGCTGATGGTAAACTTCTCGACTTTTTTCCCGTCCTTTGAATAAACTGCAAAATCAGAATGAAAACCCTTCTTCATTGCTTTGGTATCAAGACCGTTAAAAGCGCCGTTGAAATAGCAATTCTTGACAAGTTTCGTAATATCCTTTTTTGCATCCTCACCTTGATTTACCGCAAATAATGAGGTAGACATCAACAAAGCAAAAACAAGCACACATGCAATTTTTTTCATAATATCCTCCTTGTATTGATATAGAAAAAATATGCGCTCTTGCCAACTATTTACGTACCTGGACAAAATTTGTTGCCAAAATTATCAGGAATTTGTACTTTGTGCTCGGCAATTACTATTATTCTAATTTTGTTCTATTTTTTCCAGCTTTCATGTTTCTCCCAGCGCATTACAGCTTCCACAAAAAATCCCGCTATCAGCTTTGATTTTTTCTCCGTGTATTCTTTTGCTTTCTCAACATCAAAGTCATAATATCCCTTCCCGGCTTCTGGGAGCATAGAAGTCGACCAGGCCGGAAGCATTGTGATCGCCTCACCGGTACGCTCCTTTGAAACATTCTCTTTCCCTAATTTTTCCACCATCTCTCTGTCCAGCAGTCCCGGATCCTTAGAAATGACCAATGCCGCTTCTTCAAGATCTCCATGACCCGATTGCTGTTCTGTCATTCCGTATACTTCCGCTGCAAGGTTCCATCCCATTTTCCACCAGTCTACAATCATTATATGCACAGCAGTTTCTCTATGAATACGCTCCATCGCCTTTTTTACAGGTTCCGTATTTCCACCATGCCCGTTTACTATCAGTATATTCTTGAATCCTGTCTTCTCAAGATCTCTCAGGATATCATAAATGTACTCTTCAAAAACTTCAGGCCGAATATTTATTGAACCGGGGAATTGAGATATGCTTGCACCGGTTACACCGTGATTAACCGCCGGAGCGATCAGCGCATTGCATTCCTCCCAGATATGATCGGAAATATTCTCAGGGATAAAATTGTCCGTGCCCAATGCAACAGCGCCATGCGGTTCCACCGTCCCGATCGGCAGGATCACTCTGTCCGTAACCTCGGGCACTATTTCAGCCAATCTCATCCAGCAGAAATTCTGCAGGTAATGATATTCCAGGTCGCTTACCTTAGTCTGGGAATTAACAGGAACTGCAAAAAACAATACCAGCATTAAGGTTAAAATAATTCTAAACTCTTTCATAAAACCTCCAAATATTTTTCTGTTAAATCTGTCTGTTATTCGATTATTATCTACATTAACAATAAATTTCTATATTTCAAAATATTTTATAACACATATCATCTCGCATTTTAACAAATGTAAATGTATTAATAAAAAAGGCTAATAATCCCTTGACAATTCATTTATTCTATCTTAGATTTAACCTTTTAAAGAAAAATTTTCATTGCGGAGGATTCATGAACTTTATTTGCCGTGTATTTGTTTCTGCGATTCTACTGATCTGCTTTTTCCAGGTAAATGTCTACTCACAGGAAATTAATGCCGTAAATATATCAGGTAAGATCGTGATAGATGGAAAACTCAACGAAACTGAATGGGAAAATGCTCAGGCTGTAACAGGATTTACTCAGTTTGAACCAGATTACGGAACACCGGCTTCACTAAAAACATACGTAAAGGTCCTTTTTGACAATGAAATGATCTACTTCGGTTTTGATTGTAAAGATTCCGATATATCTCTAATCTCTACAAAGGTCACTCAAAGAGACGGTGAAGTTTATGAAGACGATGCAATCGCCTTCATTATTGATACGTTCAACGACAAAAATAATGCTTACATGTTCCAGGTGAATGCCCTCGGTACTCAACAGGATGAAAGGTGGGCTGACAACGGCAGAACAAGGGATACAAAATGGGACATTCGTTGGTCCTCTGCAGGAAATATAAACAGCGACGGGTGGACTGCTGAAGTTGCGATCCCGCTCGACGTAATCAAATTCGACAAGAATTCTCCGGAATGGGGATTGAATGTTATACGTTACATTCCCCGCAACCGCGAGATGAGTCATTGGTCGAAAGGTCTTACCGAATGGTTCAGAATAGCTGAGATCGGGACAATAAACGGTCTTGATCTGGAGGACTATATCGGCAAAAATTATACGATAATTCCTTATATTCAGTCACAGACGGAAAGGGGCAGGAAATCCGAAGGGGATGTCGGCGGGGATGTCCGGTTGAATTTTTCGAGTAATTTCGGGATCGATGCTACTTTTAATCCCGATTTCGCTACGATCGAAGCCGATGTTGTACAGGTGAACATGTCAAGATTTGAGCTTTCATATCCGGAGAAGCGGCCGTTCTTCATGGAAGGCGGAGAAAATTATTCAACCCGTATTAAGCAGTTCTACTCCAGAAGGATCGGTGAGATCCCCTGGGGTTTGAAACTCAACGGTAAAGCGGACAGCTGGAAAATTAACGCACTGACAACACAGTCCGATCCATCAACGGCAAATCCAGGAATTTCTGCCGGAGAGGATGCCAACTATACCGTATTCAGGGTGAACAAGGAAACTTTCAATTCATCAAATATAGGGATTATCGGGGCTAACAGATATTACAGCGACAAGAATAAAGGCTCGATAGGCCTGGCAGGCACCCTGTTCTTTACAAACGCTCTCGGATTGACCACACAATTCATAAAAAGCTACGGAGATTTTGAAAAAGGCTCATGGACCTATTTTGTCCGTCCCTCTTTTGATTCAAAGAACGGACATTTTCATGTACGGTATACGCATGTCGGTGAAAACGTCCGGGAAAACATGAATGGGATCGGTTATATTCGGGATGACGACCGGCGCGAAGTTGACTCAAATATTAAGAGAAACATCTGGTTCACAAATTCCTGGCTCGACCAGATCGTACCGACCATAAACTACAACAGGTACTGGAGTCAGACCGGAAATCTCAGAAGCTGGAATATGCGCAATGAAATAGAGATACTTTTCCTTAAAAGATGGCAGCTCGACCTTGAATACGGTGAAGAGTTCAGGAGGTTTGAAAAAGGATTCAGGAACACCGATTTTGAAACCGAACTATCCTATGACAATAATCAGGGACAGACAATTGCTGTTGTATACGGAGAAGGTTTAAATTACGAAATGGATTATGAAAAATACGGTGTCGAGATGAATTTCAAACTCCGTGAAGGCTGGGATCTTTCATATGAAGCCGAGCGTTACTGGTTTAAACCTGATCTGGAAGATGAAAACACCCTGTTTCATGCGGTCAATTCGACCTATTATGTCAACAAGGATATGTATTTTAAGCTGTTTTATCAATCACAGTATGATGTTTTCGGCGGTTACAGTGATCCGGAATTCGACCTTTCGAGGGAGACGGTGCAGTTCGTTTATGTCTGGCGTTTTCTGCCGCCCTTCGGTTCGTTCCAGCTGGCTTTCCAGCAGGGTTCAACACAGCATACTGAGATTATCGGACGCGGGAAAACCCTGTTCACGAAACTGTCATGGGTATTCTGATGCAGCTTCGCTGCTTTTAGTTTATTATTAATTTGAGATAAACAATACAAAAAAAGAGCGGGATCATGGAAGAAGACAATACGTATATTAATGAGCAGTATAATAAAGGGATCGAGCTTTTCGAATCCGGAAAGTTTTCGGAATCTGCAGAAATTTTCCACCAGATAGTGGCAAAAGATCCGAAGTGTTCACCGGCATGGAATAATCTTGGTGTGGTGGCATCCCGGGAAGACCGCCACAGTGATGCGGAAATATTTTTTCAGAAGGCAGTAGAAGCTGATCCTGCCAATAATGAGGCTGCTGTTAATCTTGCAGATACATATTTTTCATCAAAACAGTATACAAAAGCTGAAAAATTATACGAATATTTAATGCAGAAATTCCCGGAGAATGCAGAGTTCTGCGTCCGGCGCGGTGACTGTTTTGTCATGTTCGCCGAATACAATTCCGCATTCCCGTTTTACAGCAAAGCTGCTCAGATATCTCCCGAAAACAATGCCGTTCAGCAAAGGATCAATATAACCGCAGCGGCGCTGACACCCATCCCGTTCGCTGTCGCCGGAACCATCATTGATAAACCTATGAAGATCCTGCTGGGAAAAGGAACGGAAATCCTTGCGGGCTTATTTGAACAGGATACTTGTAATGTAATTCAATTTCAGGAAAACTTGGACAATAAAGACCTGTTTTTTGAACCGGCCGACATGATCTTTGCAAGAAATGATCCGTCTTTCTTTGCAGATAATCCTCCGGCTGTCTGCCGCATCCTTATATTGGATACTGTTCCCGATTCGATCGATCTGAGTAAAGGTGATAGACTAAGGAATATAGACATGGTGTTCGTTAAGGATGAAACCGACCGCAGAAAACTTGTTGAAATCCTTGACTTTGCGGATTATCAGGCCGCTGTTCTGCCTGTAGATGATGATACAATAGACGCTGATCCTGAAAACATTCAAAGAATGTTCCTCGATCTGTATGCAGAACTGGTGTTATTTTATGCGCAGCGGTTTCAGCTTCAGGACTGCCACGAACAGGAATTCTGGCTTCTCAGTAAAGCGGCGAATACTCTGAAGGATTCAACCGAGATCAGCCGTAAATATGACCTGGCCAAGAAAAAGATCAATCACCTTTTCAACACGGACGAATACCAGGAATTATACGATGAATCGGCGAGTTTCACAGGTTCGATCCCCGATGTGACCGGCTGGAAACGGTATGCATGGATCAGAGACCAGGTCAAATCCTACCCGGAGTTAAAATCGGTCGTGGATGTCGGCTGCCATAAAGGTGAATTCTGTTTTGCTCTTGCTGACGAGGGGATCGATGTGACCGGAGTTGATATTGCGGAAGCGAACATTAAAGCCGCACTGTACCACTCCAAAGACAAGGATTCGCAAGGTAAACTCGAATTTCTTACCGGTTCTGCTGATAAGGTCGATACATTTTTCCCGGAAAACAGCTTTGACGGAGCACTGCTGCTGGAAATTTTAGAGCACGTACCCGATGTGGATGAAGTGTTAAGATCCGTTGAGAAGATCGTACGCCCGGGAGGTTATGTTTTTGTAACCGTTCCTTTTACTCATCTTGAACTTCTGTGCAACCTGATATTCGATACGGTTCGGGAATTCCCGGAACACGTCCGCCGTTTCACCCCGGAAAATATACCGGTCTACTTCAGAGGTAAAAAAGACCTGCACATTGATGAGATCCTCGCTACATCAGGCTCGGAACAGTGGAAATGGTTCGGGATCCGGTATAAGGTGGAATAGGGGAGATATACTTTAGTAGGACAGACATTCCTCGGTACGACAAAGGCGACCTGTCTGTCACAGTTACAATCAAAAAAAATCGACAGACAGGAATGTTTGTCTTACTACATATTACTTCGTTTCAGAAAAAGTTAATTAAAATACAGCTCAGACAACTAATTGTGCGCACCTTTTTCACTATATCAATAAAAAAATATATTGTCAATAAAAATATTAAGTGCCGTTAAGCATAAGTCCGGTTAATTTATCACCTCAGAGATTCCTCCAGCAATTGCGGGATGGGAATGACAAATGAGGGTACGGGGAAAACAAAAGGGAGACGGGAATGACAGAAACTGTATTATTTAATCAATATTATTCTAATCTGTCATTGCGAGGAGCCCGGCCGCATCGCGGTAAGACGACGTCGCAATCTCTGCGCTGACACACCTGATAACGTTTTCTTTGTGGCATCCCTAAATTAATTTAGGGGTGGTTATTCAGAATTTTCCCAAAGACTTACGGAGAGATTGCCGCGTCACTTCGTTCCTCGCAATGACAGAACTATTCTAAGCATTGTACATCACGAATTGTCATAAGGTGAAATAATTAGAGATTCCGCAAGCCCACCAGACTACTCCACCAAACCTACGGCGAGATGAACGGCGAGGTAAGCAGTGATGGGAAAGACCACGAAGGCGTAACATCCCCCTTTTAATTCCCCCTTCGAAGGGGGAATATAAAGAAATGTTTCCCTATTCGAAGGACGCAGTATCCAGCATAGAGGAATTGCAATTTGAATCCCCCTTTTTAAAGAGGAATTTAGGGGGATGTAAATATTTGATATTCAGAAACCGGCCAAACTGTAGTACATAAATTGAATTGAAAATTGATAACCAAATGTGTGCAAAAACAAAAACGGCACGGGAAATGAATCCCATGCCGCCCCACATCAGCACAAATATCGATATTTTTCACAATATTCCATTATTTGCACATCAGTACATAATGTCTTAGTCTTTACATATTTGTCTTAACTTGTTCACATATCATCATTACATTCTATAACACAAAATTTCAGCAATAATTCCAACTTTTGAATCCAATCGGTTCTTTTTTATTTCTTCCTGTTCTCGACTATTTTTTTCAGCGCATCTTTGATATCTCCGGGTGCCGAACTTATCTTCATGAATGTACCCATTGACAGATCAGGGAAAGAGATCGCTATCCGGTATCTTCCTCGTAATGCCACAACTTTGTCTTCCATTACCAGTACTTCGTATGGAGCAAAAGGAAGGTGTTTCGGTTCCTTTATGTCGATCTTCGGCAGGAAATGTTTCTCACCCTTCTCACCGGTCAACGCCACACCGAACAATGTTAGTTTCTGTTCCGGGAAACTTATCTCGTATACCTTTTTGAAATTTTCCGACCCGTTTTCAAAGGTTTCCCTGATTTGTGTCAATATCTCGTTATAATTCGTTTTCTTCGCAAGCTCATCAACATCATGGAATTTCGGCATCATCATCTTATACCTGTAACCTCTGAGGTCTTTCTCAGATTTTCCGCCCTTCGATCCAAATTCTTCATCCTTAACCTCAGCAAGTCCGCTAAATGTCGATTTAAACGTCTTTGACATCTTATCATAATTTGCCGAAACCTGCGGATAATCCTTCTGATAATACGCATTCCCCCAGTATTTCGGATTCTGATAGGATATTTCATTCTCACCGTAATTCATGTGGATCCCCACCCGCAGTACGGCAGCAAATCCCCTTAAGCCGCCCTGTGAAATTACCGATCCCTTCAGATCGTCATTAGTGACACATATAACAATACGCTCAGGATCATCCATCGGTGAATACTTACCGAGTATCTCAAATCCGTTCGATTCCAGCATTCCGGTTACTTTTGCTTCAGCTTCTTTGATCGTTCCCTGCTCAACTCCAGCAAGAACATACGGCTTCAGTTTCTGCGCATATACAGATCCTGCATTTATCATAAATATCAATAAGACTATTAATATTCTCATTTTAAATCTCCACACTTTTCACAAAAATTCGAGAAAGCGCCCGCATTTAATTAACGGACGCTTTCATCATCTATGTATACGCTTAGAAGCTGATTCCCAGTTCAAATTCCCACTGGTTCATTTTCAGTTCGATATTCTGCGGAGTATACAGAGCATTAGGTCCTGTAATACTGCTCGACAGTGCTCTCATAACAGCAAAATCGATCTCTCTTGTTCCGACCATTTTTGAGAGACCGAAAGTAATATGCTGTTCGATGACACCCGGCGCCAGAATATTGAACATCATTTCGCTTTCCGGGATCGGCTGTTTGCCGAAACTGTAACCTGCGCGAAGAGTTAAACCGCTGTTGACCATGTACTGTCCGCCGAACTTATATACAGTCATATCTTCCCAACCAAAACCTGGTCCCCCATCAGCACCCAGCTGTGCCATCATCAGATTCGGAAGCATCGGGTTGGCGATAGATTTTATCTTGCTGTAACAAATTGTCTGAAGATCAAAACCCAGTGTTAACTGCTCTGTTGCATTTAAAGCGATACCCACACTCCAGTTGGAAGGGATATCAAAACCACCCTGCTCAGCAAAAAGACCTGCATATTCTTCAAACTCGCCCATGGTCAATTTTGTCTGGTATGCGGCTCCAACGGAGAACTTGTCACTAAGTTTTCCCATGTAACCGAACCTTGCGCCGAAGCCGAATGAATTGGAATCGTTGTCCGTAAGGTTTTGAGGAGAACTCGAAAAACCAGCGAAAGCCTGCAGACCCTGAGCTTTGAACATCTGATAAGCTGCGATACCGGTAATACCGATAGCATGGTTATCGTTCAGTTTTCTTGCATAAGTAATACCTGCGAACAACTGAGACAGATTAACACCTGTCGGCTGAGTAACCGTGACCATAGGATTGTTAAAGGTCTTGGTATCATATTCGGTGTTCATTCCGCCGTTACCGAACAGAGAGAAACCGATTGAGCTGCTGCTGTCAATTTTCCTGTTAATTCCAAAACCCGGAATAAAGAACGAAGTTCTTCCGCTTTCGATCGTTCCGTTCATCAGCGGGAAAGCTCCCGGAGGAGTATTCTGAGGAAGCGGAGGATTACCGATCACAGTATATTCCCTGTTGGGATTAAAAAGACTGACGCTCAGGTCAGTTTTATTACCAACAAAAACCATCCCTGCGGGATTGGATGCAGCGGCTAATGAACTTAAAGGAATTGCCATTCCCACACCGGCCATACCTTTGCTTTTTGTGCCCCATCCGTATGCGAAATAACCATTTGATGCAAAAACACTTGCAGACAACATGATCACAACAGTAAAGACCACTGTCACATACAGGAGCTTTCTTCTAATACCAGAAGCATTAAGAGTAAACATAACATCACCTGCTAATTAAACATGAATTAAATTGTTAAATACCATTATTTATAATGTTTCCAAAAATTTTCTAAGTAAAGATTATCTGTGCACCGGCAGACTTCTCATAGAACTGTCCGACAGAAATAATATCATCTACCTGAGGACAGAAATCCTCTTTTTTCAGTTTATACATGTCAACCGTTGCTTTGCATGCGTACATTTTAACACCAGTGTCACTGATCATTTCGACAAATTCCCTGATCGGCGGTATATCGATCCTTTCCATTTCCTTGCTCATCATTTTTGTCGCAAACGCTGACATTCCGGGGATTGCGCCGAGCATTGTTGGCATATGCATTCCGGGATTTCCAACCGTTGCTATCTTTATATTATCCATCCTCTTGTCTATAACGGCATCGAGTCCGAAAAATGTAAAGAACAATGTTGCCTCGATCCCTTCCATGCTGGCTCCGTTCGCCATGATCAATCCGGGATATATTCCGTCAAGGGATCCCTTGGATATGATAATTGATACTTTTTCTAAAGGTTCAGGTGTATTTCCAGACATTCTATTCTCCTTTTATTATATACATCCCGTGGGTTTCGGCAGTCCGGCGATCTTGGCTGCTTTTTTTGCCGGACCCTTAGGAAAAAGCTGGTACAGCTCTTTTGTCTGAACACCGCTTTCCTTTGTAAGGCGCCTGATAGAAGGAGCATCTCCTTCTTCAGTATAAACTTTTCTCATAAAATTGAGAACGAGCCAGTGCCGGTCGTTCAAGTCTTCTATACCGACATCCTTTGCGAGTTCCAAAGCAAGACCCTCATCCCAGTCTTCCAGATTGGTAAGGTGGTCATCTGCATCAAACTCAAGAGTTTTACCTGCTATTTCTTTTGTAGCCATTTTTCTCTCCAAACTTTAATTCACTTGATTTTTCTGATTTTCAATAACCTGTATATTTTCTTTCTGAGACGACAGGTTCTGCAGAAATTTGATCGCAAAAAGCATCCCCTTTTTCATCTCAGGTGATTTAAGTTCTTTCATAAGTCCGTACATCGAAACCTTTCCCGAAACATCGATCTCAAGGTTCCTGTAAACTGATACAGCATTATTCACAGTCTGAAGCATCTCAGGCTGGGTAACATCCTTCAGTATATTCAGCATTGTAACTACATTCTCACCAAGTTTCTTAACATCCTCTACCGAATACGAAGAGACTATAATATCCACAACCCTTGAAAGTTCTTTGAAAAATTCGAAATACCCTTTCCTGTCGAATTCATCCAGCCTGTTCATAAAATCGATAGCCAATTCCCTGGTTATCGGTGATACATCCCTTATAAAATCATTAGTTTTTTCGAGCTGTTCAAAAAGCCTGGTAATGTTATTTACATTCCTGAGAAGTTTTTTGAAGAGGTGAAGAATATCTCCTGTCTGTATATGATCGTGAACCTCTTCAAGTTCGAGTACAGCAGACTTGAACACATCTTTACCGACTCGTGTGAGATCGTCCTTAAGGTCTTCCATCTCGCGGCGGTGTTTCCTTTGAAGTTCGATCTCCTCAAGAATTACATCCAGCTTTCCGTTTATTGAATCTATCTGAGTCTGAATATCGTTGTCTTTCATGTCTAAGCCCTCTTTCCTGCCATGGACATATGTGTTTCAACCGGCAGTTCAAGACCCTTAAGCAGAAAATTCCAGTATATCCACCTGAACATGACCTTGCCGTAATGATTCATCTTGGTTTCTTCCAGCAATGAGAATGGTCCTACACCCGGTAACGGATATTTTCCCGGCAGCGGTTCTGTATCATAATTAAAATCGATCAGGATACCTTTACCGAATCCTGATTCGATATAACAGTTGGCATGACCGTCGAATTTAGCTAACATCTCACGTCCTTCAATAGCGCTCAACAGGTTCTCATAAAGTATCTCAGATTCGAAATGTGCTACCGAACCGGCTTTGGAACTCGGCAGGTCTGTCGCGTCACCAATAACAAAAATGTTCTCGAATTTCTTTGACCGGAGAGTCTCAGGATCCGTCGGGATAAAATTAAACTCGTTTCCCATACCGCTTCTCTCTATCGCCTCATCGCCCATATTGGTCGGAATAGTCACCAGAGTATCAAACTCTATCTCATCTTCTTCCCAGGATACAAGCGTTTTTTTATCGTTATCGATCCGTGCCAGACCAAATTCAGTAGTCAGTTTGATGTTCTTCTTGTCAAGAAAATCAGACAATATCCCGGATGCTCTCGGTTTAGTAAATGCTCCCGGAAGAGGAGTTACAAATTCGATCTCAACCTTGTCCCGGATACCTCTTTCCGTGAAGTACCAGTCTGCCAGGAATACAAATTCCAAAGGAGCGACCGGACACTTGATCGGCATTTCCGTTACATTAACAACGAGCTTTCCACCTTTCCAGTGTTTGAAGTGATTTGCCAGTGCACAGGCACCGTCAATGGTATAAAAATCGAATATTTCCTTATACCAGAGTTTGTCTTTCATACCTTCGGTCTCATCAGGACGGATCCTCGCACCTGTGGCAATGATCAAAAAATCATACTGCAGAACAACATTATTCTTAAGGATCACTTTATTATTATCAGGTTCGATCTTGTCGATCTCCGACACTATAACATCTGTTCCCTGAGGAAAAAAATCGCGTTTCGGCTTTATTACATCTTTCTTTGTGTACATCCCGAAAGGAATGAAGAGAAAACCAGGCTGATAATAATGAGTCTCCTCCTGGTCAACGATCGTAATGTGCCATTCGTTGGGATTAAGTGCTTCGCTTAGTTTATTCAGCATCATTGTGCCGGCGGTACCGGCTCCAAGTATTACAAGCTTTTTCATTTATTCCCTCGCATGTTATTTATAACCAATTTTCTACTCTTCTAATGAGCTTAAATTTGAAATTTTCTGAAGCTTTTTTACAAATCTTTTTCTTTCAAGGCCTATTCTTTCGAAAGTAGTGGAAACTTTCAAAAGCCAGTCGCCAAGCTGCTTTTTATTCCGTTTTTCAATTACTTTTATCTTTTTCGAAGCTTCGGTCAGTTTCTCCATATCAATATCATATTTCCCGGCAAGGCTGCTGATACGGCGCGTCTCTTCATATTTATCTGGTTTATCAGTATAAACCTGACCCGAACATATCATCGCTATCAGTTCATCTTCGACCTCTACTTTTGCTCCCAGGTACTGCAGTCCGGCATGACATGTAAAAAATTCCGGTTTATCCCTGCTGGTATCCGCAAGCTTCTTCCATGAGGCAACACATCCTTTTTTACCTTTTTCAGATGATAAGATCATGCTGCAGAACTCACAGGAATTACTGATATCTGAAATAGGTTCACCGGAAGTATCGGTTGTAAGAGCGCCCACTTCGGCTATATCAGCGAATACATCCTGTATAGGTTGCAGGCAGTGCAGAGGAAGTATTTCCGTCGGTTTCACTTCTTCCTGAGGGAGGTCCAATTTACCGGATATCAGCTCTACTACTTTGTCTTTATGAAACCGCCACTGATTCCCGATCTTTACTCCCGCCAGTCTTCCATCATTAAGCATCCTGTATACTGTAGTGCGGTCTATCTGCAGTAAATCTATCACCTGTTTTGTTGTTAATAAATCTTCCATTAAATGCCTCACTATGCAATAGTATGCTATATGTTGCTATATTATTTGATGCAAATATAACAGTAAAAGTTTCAATTATCAACTATTATTTTATAAAATATTAATTCCTGCAGTTGTAAATGTAATATTTTCTATAGGATACAGCCTTGAAACGAAGCCTTACAGAATTGAGAAGGCCTTTTTGGAGAGAAAACTGATTTAATTATAAGGGTAGATATTCAGGACAGATCCAGCTTACCTTAAACTGTCGAGGTTTAGTTTGGCTTCGGGGACCTTTGCGAAAAACTCATTCAGAAGGTCGCAGGCATAGTCTTCACACTGAGCACAGTTATCAAGCTTCTTTTCGATGCAGCAGTTCTTTATCTTGCACTTGGTGTCACAAAAGTAGAATTTTACACCGCTGTCCTTACATCCTTCGCAGTATATCTGTTCGGGTTTGATCTCAGTATCATAGAAACGTGACCATTCTGTTGCGGTTTCTCTTCGGAGGTTGTCGTCGTGTGTTTTTGTCGCCAGATGCGCCTGGCAGTCTACACAATCTATACCGCAGTATGCTGCTTTTTTCATGTTTCTTCCTTCTTTTTTATACTAAAATCAGGATGGTTATTTAATTTAACATTTTTTTATGTTTATTACAATTTAATTGTAAATTTTTAAATAATTGACTAACTTGTATTTAGTGAATTTTTATTGAATATATAAATGATCAAATCAGTTCACTGCAGCCTACATAAACTGTTCATATTAATTAATTAAGGCAAAAATTATGGATAGCTTTGTTCCAAGAGAGGTCTTCTTCACAAAAGGAGTCGGGGTTCATAAATATAAACTCAGTTCCTTTGAGGATGCTTTAAGAATTGCTGGAGTAGCGAATCAGAATATCGTACGGGTTTCTTCAATACTTCCTCCTGCATGCAGGATCATTCCATTGGAAGCGGGACTGGAAAAAATGAAACCGGGTGCTATCCGGTTTGCCGTTCTTTCCGAGATTTCAACCAACGAACACGGGAGAAAGATAGCCGCTTCGATAGGTATAGCTCTACCGAAGGATCGGGAAAAGTGGGGATACCTGAGTGAAGTGCACGAATACGGTCTTACAAAAAAAGACTGCGGAGATATGTCAGAAGATCTGGCCGCCTCCATGCTCGGGACCACCCTTGGAATTGAAATAGATCCCAATAAAGCATGGAGCGAAAGAGAACAGTTGTATAAAGCGACTGGACTGATAGTCCGTGCGACAAATGTTACACAGGTTGCATCAGGAAAAAGCGGTCTGTGGACTACCGTTGTGGCCATGGCCGTTTTTATTATGTAGAAAAATAAAACCATGCACGGAAGAACAGGTATTTTTTATCAGAACATATTTTCCCTGAATGAAGCGGACTGCGCTGTCGTGGGTCTACCGTGGGACAGTACCGTCTCCGGACGGCCGGGCGCACGTTTCGGTCCCCGGGCAATTAGGGATGCATCACTGAACATTGAGGACTACTCACCATATCTTGACAGGGATATCTCCGGTAGAAAAATTCATGATGCTGGAGACATTGAACTTCCGTTCGGCGATACTGAAACCACCATTGGAATTATTGAAAAAACTTATATTGATCTGCTGGAAAACAAAATCCCGGTTCTTACTCTTGGTGGAGAACATTTGATATCCTGGCCTGTTATAAATATAATGAGCAGAATTTATGGAAGTGATCTTTTTATCATTCAGATAGATGCACATGCAGATCTACGCCGCGATTACCTTGGGAACAGATTCAGTCATGCCTGCGTAATGAACCTGGTTCATGAACTGATCGGAATGGAAAACTCAGCGGCTATCGGTATCAGATCCGGTACAGAAGATGAATGGAAAACTCTGAGGACTCAAAAACACTGTTTCGGCGATCTGTTTGAAAACCGTATTGAGGATTTCAGGAATTTTGCTTCAGCAAACCTTAAGAACAGAAAAATATATATCACTCTTGATGTGGATGGTTTTGATCCTTCACTGGTCAGAGGTACCGGAACACCCGAACCGGGAGGGCTGGATTACGATCAGTTCGTATATATTATTCAGTCCCTGAAGGGCATGAATATTATTGGTGCCGATATTGTTGAACTTGCACCGGACTATGATAATTCCGGTGTTTCAAGTATTATTGCCGCTTCAGCTATGCGTGAATTACTATTATTATTTTGAGGAAAAATGCCGGATAAACTCGAAAATTTTAAAAGACTGATCCCGGGTAAGATCACAGGTTCCGTAAAGGAACTGATCGAGAATTCATTCCTGGCGTATAACAGTGCCCGGTTCAGAGAGTCCTGCCGGCTGTTTGTTGACAAGCTGAGCAAAGAAAATGTAACCATTGGTTTTACAGCTGCCGGGGCATTGACACCTGCAGGCCTTGGAGCGTCCTGCCTTGTACCGCTGATGAAAATGGGATTAATGGACTGGGCGGTTATGACCGGTGCAAATCTCTACCATGATCTGCATTTCGCTTTAGGACAAAAATTGTTTATGGGTTCACATACTTTGGATGATACAGACCTTAAAAAGAATAACATTGTCAGAATATACGACATATTATTCAAAAATGACGTTTTGTTCGAAGCAGATTCTTACTCAAAAGATTTCTGCAGCGCCCTCGGAGATATAAAAAAGATCGGTTCTGCGGAATTCCACTACCTTTTAGGACAGAAATTACTAAAAGACTATGGAAAATTCAAAGAAAATTCAATATTGATGACTGCGGCGGAACTATCCATACCCCTTTTCACTTCTTCTCCGGGAGATTCCACACTCGGGATGAACATGTCTGTTTTGACCCTGGAAGACAAAGAACTTAATTTTGATACGGTCCTTGATGTTAACCAGACATCTGCAATTGTATACAATGTGAAAAAGTGCGGAGGACATTCGGGGATTGTTATGCTTGGCGGAGGTTCTCCAAAGAATTTTGCTCTTCAAACAGAACCCTATGTTCAGGAAATACTCAATTTGCCGGAAAAAGGTCATGATTATTTTATCCAGTTCACTGATGCAAGACCAGATACCGGCGGATTGTCTGGAGCCACTCCTTCCGAAGCTGTTTCGTGGGGAAAAATTGATCCTGAAAAACTCCCTGATTCAGTTGTGTGCTACGGTGATACAACAGTATACTTACCTCTGCTGACCGCATACATTAACGAGTCAGAAATAAAAAAAGAACCAAAACGTCTTTATGACCGGCTTGATCCTTTATTAGAGATCTTGAAGAAAGATTATAGGAACAATTTATAAATATCCCGGATTCACTTTCAATTTTCAATACCTTTTAACACTTCACTTACTGCTTTTGAAATTTCCTTTATCCTGAACGGTTTCTGAATAAAACCTTTCGCACCTTTTTTGATCATGTCAACAGCTTTTCCTTCCTGACTGTATCCGCTTGATAAGAGTACTTTTACCTCAGGATCAATTTTTTTAAGCATGTCAAATGTTTCTTTGCCCGCCATATTAGGCATAATCAGGTCAAGAACCACAAGATCTATATTATTCTTATACTGCTGATACATGCTGACACCTTCGATCCCGTCTTTTGCGATCAGGACTTTATAACCCATTTTCTTGAGGATCTTCTGAGCAAGCTGCCTTACATTCTCTTCATCATCAACTACTAAAATTGTTGCATCTCCGTTCAAAAAACTCATCTCTTCTTTTTCTTCGACGGCGGTTTTTTCAGATCCCGGAAAATATATATTAAAAGTTACACCTTCTCCGGGAGAGCTGAACAGATTAATGTAGCCACCGTGATTTTTTATTATTCCGTATACAGAAGCCAGACCCAGACCTGTTCCCTCACTTTCTCCCTTAGTTGAGAAAAACGGTTCAAAAGCATGGTTTTTAACTTCCTCGGACATTCCGACTTCGGTATCAGATATCGACACCTTCACATATTTTCCTGTTTTAAATTCCGGATTTTTTATGACAAATTCCTGATCAAATACAATATTTTCTGTTTTGAAGGTAATTTCACCGCCCTTTGGCATCGCATCCCGTGAGTTTATGATCAAATTGGTGATCACCTGGTTGATCTGGTGTCTGTCCGCCTCAATATTATGAATATTTTCATCCAGCAGATACTTCACCTCAATATTCTTTTCAAATATTTTTTCCGAAACCTGCATCGTATCAAGAATTTCATTATTAATATTCAGAGGAGCCGGATTAAATTTCCCTTTTCTTGAAAAACTCAGGAGCTGAGTAGTCAGGTCGGCAGCTCTTTCCGCACCTTTAAGTATAACTTCTGCTGCCTGCCCTTCAGATGTTTCCGGATCACTAAACTGAATTTTAAGCAGCTCGGCATATCCCATGATCCCGACAAGAATATTATTGAAATCATGAGCAACACCACCGGCCATTCTTCCGATCGATTCCATCTTTTGAGCATGAAACAGCTGTTCTTCCAACGTTTTTTTCTCTTTAAAAGATTTTTGGCGTTCAGTTATATCTATTACTGTCACGGCAATGAGCAAAGGAGAGTTCGCTTCTCCGGATATCGTATAGGCATTTACTAATGTGGGGAATTCCTCGCCCCTGTTATTTACAAACCATACTTCTTTGGTTTCGAAACCTGAAGTCTTCTTCAGTTCCTGAAGCGATTTTTTCAGACTATTTACCTGATCCTTTTTTATGAAACTGAAAATATTACCATAATCAGAACCGTTTTCGTCTATACAGCAGCATTTGGTAAAAGTATTATTGGCATATATTATGTTACCTTGAAAATCACAGATCAGGGTACCGTAGTTAGCATTATCAGCTATGGTTCTAAATTTTTTATATTCCTCTTCTGCTCTCTTACGGGTGGTGATGTTCTCAAATGCCACACCTATTCTGTTCTCCGGCATCTCGAACGATCTGATACGGAATGCACCTTCAAGCTTGTTGTCTTTATAATTCAATTCTTCAGTATCATAGAGTTTGCCCGTTTTTGCTACATGCAGTAAATCCAGTTTGAATTTACTCGCTTCAGGCCAGATTTCATTAAATTCCTTCCCGATCCAGTCCTTGGCATAGACTCCTGTCTGAGCAGCTGCTGCAGGATTGCCGTCCACAAGAAATAATTTATCCGGTGGGATATAATCATAAATATAAAGCCCTGATGGAATTGCATTTTTTATATCTTCCGACACTTTTATCGATTTGTTAAGCTCTATATCAGCCAGTTTCAGATCTGTTATATCGCGTATTGAACCTACGATTTTGGATTCCTGTTTATCCTTCTTGAAAATGCTTAATAGTATTGCGTTCACAGAACAATATCTTATATCACCGTCTTTATTTTCAACTGTAATCCTGAAATTTATAACTCTCCCGGATTTATCCAGTTCTTTTATGAATTTTTTCCTTTCGTTCGGATCTGCATAAAAATCAATTAGAGAACTGTTTATAATTTCATTTCTGCTGACGCCGAATAAATTTTCACATGACGGGCTTATTTCTAATACCTTTCCTTCAATCGTTTCCTCGAAATATACATCCTGAATATTATTAAAAATAGCCTGGTATTTTGCTTCACTATCCCTTAGTTCTATTTCAGCTTCTTTTTGTTTGGTTATATCTCTTGCAATACCTAAAGTTCCAAGAAAAGAATCAGATTCCGGAACGGGAGTCTCATAGTACCCTTCAGCGTTGACAATAATTACCGGATCCTGGTCTATACCGATGGATCTTTCTTCAAATTGGATACTGCTTTTATCTTTTTTCAGCAATCTTAATTCAAGATTCTTCGTACTCCTCTCACCGGTCCTGCGTTCACCAATTCTATATGCGGCTTTTTCCCGGTCATCCGGGTGAATAATGTCTATTATGTTTGTTCCCGATAGTTCCTCCGGTGTATACCCGTATTCAGTTATTGCATTATTGATGAATAATATTTCACCATGTTCATTTAATCTGTAGATTATATCAGGGGCATTGTTTATCATCATGTTCAGGATTATTTCTGAATTCTTTAAGGCTTTTTCGGTTTTCCTGAGGTCGGTTACATCTTCAATCTCGGCTAATTCAAAAGCGGGATTATCTTCACAATCACTTATAATAGATACTTTGGTGAATCCATTTATAACATCACCGTTTTTGCATACATATTTCTTTTCCAGTTCAAACTTATCAATTTTACCTGCCCATAATTTCTTTCTTAACTCCGAAGTTTTACTTATATAATCCGGATGAGTTAAATCGTTGACGGACATTTTAAGAAATTCTTCTAATGAGTATCCAATCATTTTGCAGAATGATTCATTGGCAGACCTGAATCTTCCGTTTCTGTTAACCGTAACAATTCCGATCTGTGCATTCTCAATTGTCCGGACCAGAAGTTCCTTATTCCTGCATAATTCCTGTTCTTTTGCCTTCAGCTTTTCAACTAAGGAATTATTCTTCTTTTGTGTTTTTTCCAGATCTTTCACTTTCTGCTGTAATTCTTCATACGCAGATTTACCCAAAATGTACCTCGGATTAAATTAACCAAAGCAGCCAATCGGAAAATTGCAATAATCATTCCTAAAATAACTAATTTTCAATAGTTTTTTCCATGTTGTTATATTTAAATATGTTATAAGTTTTTTTGATGTTGAGGAAATGAAATAAGAAGATATAAATCAATGGATATGTACAAAATTATACACAAATTCAGTCACTGCACTTTAGATAATGATCACCCATCCCCATATCAATGCAGTGAGAAATGCCGGGCTGATATAGGCCAATCGGGGATAATTGTCAAGCTTGATCCCTCCGTTTCGTCCCATATTATATCCGAGAGGCACAATAAAAGCAGCTATTACTGCTGTTAAAGTTCCGCCGTTAAAGACATGATCAATGACACGCGGCAGACCCAGCTCCGCCCACCGTTCATTTTTAAATACATATGTGGTAAATAATGCAAAAACAGCCCTGGCTCCGTAAGCGCTTACGAAACCGATTAATCCGTATCTGATATTAACCTTTTTCCCGGTTTTTGCAAAGTAGGTAGCAAAACAATCGAACATCAGGCCCAGAGCAAATATTGCCAGGAGATGGCAGTAATTGGGAGAGGTGTTTACCAGCCTGAATATTACAGCTATACTTCCGATTATGGTTGAAGTCCCCATTTTATCGATCCCGCCGCGTCCGACTGCAAGTATAAACAGCGAAAACAATCCCAGCCATACCGAGGTAAACGGTATGTCAAGGTCAAACATGAGCTCGCCGCCCGTTATTTCAAAAACGCCCCATAACGAACCAAGCATTAACATCCAAAGCCATGCTTTTTTGCTGTACATTACTCCTCCAGAAAATACACGCTAATAAAATCTTTCTTAGAAAACCGATTCGACCAGCCAGTTAACACCGACTAAAACTATTGCTATCGGTATCACATATCTGATCCATAAATACAGAAATTTGGGAAATTGTTTTCCGCTTCCTTCCGCCGCTTCCTTTAATACCGCAGACCTTTTGATACACCACCCAACAGTAATGACCGAAAACAGCGAACCAACCACCTGCATTCCCGATCCGAACAGCAGATCCCAGGGAACAAATATCTTATAATTTATCATCGGAGGCAGAGCAAGAAAAAGTACGATCGAACAGCACAAGAGCACTGCTCTTTTCCTGTTTATCTTTGTATTATCAACGATTCCTGCTACAAGCACTTCGAATGCTGCAACATCGGATAAAAATGCTGCCCCGAAAAGTCCGGAAAAGAACATCAGTCCAAATATCCAGCCTGCGGGGATCATCGAAAATGTATTCGGGAGTGTTGAGAAAATCAATCCCGGACCGGATGCTGGCTCAAGGCCGAATGAGAACACTGCCGGAAAGATCGCAAATCCGGCAAGAAGACCGGCAGCTGAAGCGCCGATCCCGGTATATATTGCATTCTTCGGGATATCCGCATCTTCATTAAGATACGATCCGTAGATCACCATGAATGTGCCGCCGAGCGACATGGAAAAGAACGCCATCCCCATGGACGCCGCCATAACGGACGGTGTCAGCTCCGAGAACCGGAAACCGCCGATATACCACTTGATCCCTTCGATCGAGTTTTCAAGTGTGACCGACCGGATTATCAGGATGATCAGGATCACAAAGAGGGTCGGTACAATTATTTTGCTGACTTTCTCGATCCCTTTTCTCAGACCTTTTATCAGGACAATCCCGCATAAACCTATAACAACACAGGACATCAGGATCTGCAGCAGAAAAGCCTGCAGGTTAAACCCTTCGTCAGGCGGCAGGATATTACCGGCATTCAGATTTCCCCCGAAACCGTTCACTATCTCGCCGATGGCATGATAACCGACCCAGCCGACGGCATTTGAATAATACCCTGTTGCGCAGAAAACTATAAAGAACAGAAAATATCCTATGTACTTCCCGCCGGGAAAACTGCCTCTCTCAAATGCTCCGAGCGTGCCCCTCTTTGTATATCTGCCAAGTGTCCATTCTGCCATCAGCGCCGGGATACCGACAAAAAACACGACCGCCATATAAAAAAGCACAAAAGCAGCACCGCCGAACTTACCTACCATATAGGGGAACCGCCAGACAGCGCCGAGACCGACTGCAACACCGATCATCGTCATTATCAGACCGAATTGCGATACGAACGTTTCTCTCTTCAATCGAATTCTCCGTCAGCTGCTAATTCTATTTTCCGCTCTGTTTATTATCTTCCTGATCCCATTTATGTATCTTGTAATACTCGTCTACCATCTTATTTATGTTCACGGTTGAACCTTTGGTCGGTCCCTTTTTCAACGGTTCTTTTGTGAACCGGTCCGGGAGACTGTCATCTTTCCTGGAAAGCCCGAATTTTTTATTGAACTTATGGTCACGGTCAACTGCATCGTTCAGTATCTTTTCAAGATATGCAGGTCTGTATTTTACTCCCGTCCCGGCGGTTAATAACTTTGAAGTCTTCTCAAAGCTCAGGACATCCATACAAAGACCGACATTCTTGCACATCGTCAGGCAGTCGGTCAGCAGGGCTATCTTTTCCGACCAGCAGACCAGTGCAGCTTTTCCATCTTCTGCCAGACGGTCAGCCGCTTTTTCCGTCCCGAACCGCTTCTTTGCTTCTTCTTTCCTGTTGGTCAGCTCAAAATAAGGCTCGGCTCTCAGGTGGTCGGCGCCCCGGGATGCTATCGCATAAGTAAGTCCGTAGGCCTTTATCCCGCGTGGATCACCGCAGATAATGTCCAGCCCCTTGACGTGCATGGCAAGCTCCTGGGCCTCTTTGCTGAAATCCAGCGACATATTTCTCGTCCCGTTTGCCATTTTATCACCGATACCGCGCCTGTTGGCTATCATATCCACTGCTTCACGTATTTTATCCGTTTCACCCCATTTTATCTTGAATCCGTCAAGGTCTTCCGGGCTGATCAACCCTTTTTCCTGACATTCCATGATCCAGCTTATCACCTCGGAAGCCGTGATAGAGTCCATCCCCATCTGGTTAAGTGTCATGTTCATTTCGAGAGCGAACGGCAGGCTCCTGTTGCCTATCCGCGATGTGAATCCGCATAATGTCTCGAATTCCGGTCCTTCCGCTTCGATCCCGTCCACTACATAATACCTCGAACAGTGCAGGTTGCAGTTAAAACATGCCTTGTTCTTCACTTTGAATTTTTTCGCAAGTGTCTGGCCGGATACTTCGTCGACATACTCGCAGACTCCATCCTGAAAATGATTGGTCGGCAGTATACCGATACCGTTGAGGTCTTTCATGAGCATGGTCGTTCCGAATGAATACCGCTTGAGGTACTCGTTATGCCTCATTATGGCATCTTCGATATCCTTGACTTGCTCCATAAACTTGATAGGTTCGGCGACTTCAAGAGGTTTGCCTCCCCGGACACATATCGCCTTCAGGTTCTTGGAACCCATCACAGCACCCATTCCAGTCCTGCCGTTGACCCTGTTCCCGCTGGAAACGATCGTTGAGTAGAGCACTTTATTTTCACCTGCGGGTCCTATGGCCGCTACCTGGATCGAATGGTCCCTCTGAGCATTTCGGATCATTGCCGTAGATTCAACAACGATCTTTCCTTTAAGTTCGGGGCATTCGACAAAATCAGCGCCGTTCTCGGTGATCATAAGGTACAGCAGTTTATCTGCTTTACCGGTGATAATTATCTGGTCGAAACCTGTCAGTTTCATTTCGGGAGCGAACTGTCCACCCGCCGCCGAATCACCCAGGATCCCGGTCAGCGGGGATTTCGCCGTTACGGTAAAATAGGCCGAAGCCGGCAGATATGAACCGGTCAGGGGTCCCACACCAAATATCAGCAGATTATCCGGACCTAACGGATCACATTTGTGGTTCAGTTCCTGGAACAACCTCTTGGAATTTGCCGCTCTGCCGCCGATAACATTCTTGATCCACCGGGGATCGAGCCTTTCGATCCTGAAACTTCTGTTTGTCAGATCGACTCTTAATATTTTTCCTCCGTACCCGTATTTAAGCATTTGCCGCCCTCCATTTCTTCCTGAGGTCAGCGCCGAGTTTCTTTATGTAATAATCCCGTTTCTCGCTGGGATTCATCTTTTTCGTGATTTTCTTGATATCCTCTAACGATATACGGGTATCACTTTCTTCATATATTATAGCGCCTTCTGTGCAGGCTTCAACACATTTCGGCCTTCCGCCGCATAGATCACAGACATATGCAAAATCCTCAAACAGCTCAAAAGCCCCTATCGGGCAGTTTTTCTCACATGCACCGCAGAGGTCACACATTGTCGGTGAAACGATTATCTGCCCGTACACTCCGACCGTTACGGCATCATTCGGGCATCGTGCACAGTACTGTTCGAGGCAGTTGGTGCAGAAAACCGGTCCGTCGATCCCGGTCTCGTATATGTTGAGCACCTTGATCCGCGACATCCGGTTATTTATCTTTCCTGTCCGGTAAAAAGCGCAGGCGGTCTCACACCTTTTGCATCCGGTACATTTGCTTATATCAAACTTTATCAATATTCCCTCATATTATACGAATTGATTTTCAACATTGATCTGTAGGACAATTATTCATTAGTTGTATAATTTTCCTTCTTCACATCCCCCTTAATCCCCCTTCAAAGGGGGAATTTTCCATTGTCATCGAGAAATTTTAAATACTCACAACTCAAGTAATAGTAGGACAGACATTCTTGTCTGTCAAAATCTGTGTTTTCATCTCCTCCGTCTGTACTGCTAAGCGTAATCTGAATTTAAAGGTTAGAATCAGAACCTGATCCCGCAAATGCGGGATAGGGTGATATTATTTCATTTTGATTTCATAGTAATATCTTTTTTATTTCCCCTTTAGAGGGTGACTTCCCTTTTTATTCCCCCTTGGTTCGTCCTGCCTCGCCGGTAGTTCCTGGAACGCCAAAGGCGACTGGCGGGTATGCGACCTTTGAAGGAGAACCTCTTTTAAATTCCCCCTTGGTTCGCTTACAGCGACCTTTGAAGGAGAACCTCTTTTAAATTCCCCCTTGGTTCGCTTACAGCGACCTTTGAAGGTGAACCTCTCTTAAATTCCCCCTTTGAAGGGGGATAAAGGGGGATGTTATTCTTTAAAAATATGGCATTCTATATTTTGATAATACATAATATTCAGAATATAATATAACTGTAAATAACTTCGTTATTTGATGACATCAAGACGGTACTGGACAAGCCCTTTCGGATCGGGGCAGGAGAACCTTTCTATCTTCCTGACCCAGTGTTCCTTTTTTAGATTTTTTTGTTCGTTCAGTATCGGGAAAACCGGCATCATGCTCTGCAGCGCCCATATACACACGTGCTGTCCCTCCGGAACGGTCAGTTTTGAATCCTCGATAAAAAAATGGTCGCCGACATGCACCGGCAGGTTGCAGTAGCCGTCTATTTTTTCAACCGTTACCTTTATCCTTGCCATACGGTCTCCTTATCCGGACATAAAATCATAGAAAACATATTATATTAAATTTGAAAATACAGAATCCACCCGGCATGTAATGTAAAAATTTACCTGCCTCTTTTGCAAGCTATATTATGAATATTTATAAGGAAGGAATTTATTCAATTTTATTACTTTTGGAGTATCTATAAGCTTGATTTAAGATAATGTCCTGTCAGAGATGACAACACTATTTAAAACCGTCTCCTTTTATCAATCCAAGTTCATAAACATAATTTCCTGTTTTAATGTCTTCATCTACATAATAATATGGCCAATTTTTGTTATCCAATAGATCTTCAGTAATATTGAATGAGGAATCCGAAACAAATACGCCTTCTTCGGAAATTTCATTAAGAGGAATATTCAAACTTTCCGGCCATTTTACCGGACGTATGCCTTTTTTGATTCTCAGATAAAAACCTGAAGATAACTCGGAATAGGTTTTGGAATAACCTCCACTACTGTTTATTTCATATAGCAGATCCCCTTCAAAATACATGACTTTCTTATCACTTAGATAATAATCCTTGAAGTGGTTGAATATTTCCTCCGAGACATACACTCTTTCATAATTGTAATCCGAAAGCTTTACAATATCACTGAATGGCCATTCTTCAATCAGAATTTTCTCTTTTAAGCAAACTTTTCCGCAATCAACATTTTCTTTCAAATTTTCAATTATTATTTCCAGTTCATTTACTATATTTGAAATGAAACTAAAATATTCAGAATGTCCATACATAGTTACAGTATTGCTTTTTACCTGTGATATATATGTTATTTTATATACAAAGGCATCCATTATTACAGTAGATTCATAATACTCATCCAGGCTTAAAAAATTATAATATTGAAGTGTTATTAAGATATGATTTATAATGTTTTGGGAAAGTGTGCTCTGAATGTCAAATTCCTGATTTTCAAAAGTGACACTATTATCGTTATAGATCCTAAGTGTTTCTGTGATACCCCCAATTCCGCCTCGCAAGACATATTCCAGAAACACTTTTGGACTTGGTTCTTCATCTGTAGCTTCAGCCGGATTTGTCGGATTGGACGTGCAATTTAAATTTACAATCATTCCTACAGATATTATCAACAAAACAAACTTCCGTACAAAACTAATTTTCATTATATTAACTCCCTATAAAATTTCATAGCGCTCTACCTACCGAATTGAGTATTCCATTTTCATACCAAAAACATAATTAACAAGATCTCCAAAATCTTTGTCCAAAGGTATCTGAAAAAACATCCCCGGCTGAATGCGGTAATTCTTTAACTGAGCTCCAAAAGTAACCACTTCGAATGACCTGTTATATGTTTTTTCTGTCGCAAGATATCTGCTTAATACTTCCGTTAATATTACAACTTTTTCAAAATTATATCCTATCATTCCGCCATAATGAAAATACAATTCCGGACCTCGCGAATCCCTAATCTCTGAATAAGGCATATAAACTCTTGGATTAAATTCCAAACCGATTGTAAAACCATTATCCATAATTTTCCGGTAACCATAATCGATAGAAATTGTTGCCATTTCATGAGTAACCTTATTAATATTCATCAAATCGGTCAGTTTTCCTACATAAAGAGTTTCTTTTGCTGTAGGAAGATACATACCGATTCCAAGCCTCCAGCCACCATCCGAATTCATTCCTTTATTAGACTGTATCCCTACATATATGTTACCAATCTCCGTCCCGCTTCTGTCGGCAATATTACCTGGTTCCGATGGAATGCTATAATATTCCAACGGTATTGAAACAATAAAATTCACTTCTCTTAACGGAATACTTGCGTAAATATCAATAAGACCTGACGCATGAGAATAATCACGAAAAATATCACTAAAATTGCTATCAATTGAGGGATGCATAAATGAAATTCCGATTTTGGCTTTTTCCCCCGGAAAGGGCTGCATCAGAAATGTCTGTGCAGACAAGTTTGAAACAAAGTTAAAGCAAATTAATAATATGCTCAACGATAAAATCCTTTTAAATATCACAAAAATCTCCTGTTTTTCTTTTAGAAATTATGGTATCATTACATCGTCAGAATAAATTGAACTGACTTTTAGAATATATTCTTTCCCGCCATCAGCATTCTCTTTCATATACTTAATTATTGAGTTCAACTTACCTAAAATACCTGAAATAAACTGCATACCTTCTGATTCGCTTTCAACATACACAGTATTACCATTATATGATATTTTGAAAGAAGGTATGTCCGCCCATCCGTAAGCTATATAATGACCCGACATACAATTGAAATCGCTATTTTGAAACGTATTTACCAGATTATCAATCAAGTACCGCGGCAGTTCACTTTGTATGTTAATTTCACGACATTCATAAGTAACAATATTATTATTATAAATTTTAAGCTTTTCCCGCATACCCCAGCCGCTATAATATTCATACTCAAGCAGTATAGCCGAAGGAGACAGCTCTTCCGATGTTTCGACCGGGATCAACGGATTGATCATGCATTGCAGATTGACGATCATTCCAACAAATATTATCAACAAGACAAATTTCAGTAAGTATCTTCGTTTCATTTTACCCTCAAATATGCTATGATATAAAATGCTGAGTTTTTGAAATAATATCGCCGGTAGTTGTGTCGACATATAAGGACCAGCCGATCATCGATTCAAACCATATCGGCACTTTCCAGCATACATGAAGTTCGATAGAATTTTCCTTTTTAAATGGGTAGATAACTTTTTCAGTTATATCCATAATATCAGATTTATCAACAATAAATAATTCCTCACCGCTATGACTATGCCATCTTATCTTACGGCCAACAGAAAGCTCTCCGGCTTCATCGGCGCTTATTTTGTCAATTCGTGGAATATTGATATCTTTATACCAGAAACCGTCAATATTAAAAACACCGTCACCATAAAGTAAAACTTGAATTCGTGCCCCGATAACTTCAAGTCCATGATAATTCTGACGTCTGAAATATACGCCCCAGTGAGTTTTCTCATCATTTGAATAACGTATCTCGTATCCGCACTTTTCCAGTTCTAATGAATTTTGAACATTTGTAAACTTACTGTTTTTTATCAGCGTATTAATGGCAATTTCAATCGCCTTATCTTCTGAAATAACTATTCCCGGATTATCTCTGAGGGCAAAATCCCTGCCGGTCAGTCCGAATTTATTTAATCTTGAACGTATTTTGTTATTGTTCAATATATCAAATTCTGTCTGGAGTTTTTCCAATTCTTCCGATGACAGAGCTGAAATTGCCTTCGGATATACAAAATCAACACTATCTGATTCTGATTCAGGTGAAAGTATCCTGTCCAAACCGCAATTTACGGCAGTCAGACACACCAGCAGCAAAAATATCAGTGTTAGATTAGATGTTACGCGCAAACTCAATTTGATCTCCCTGATTTTATATATAGTATATTGAATTTTCCGATGTTGAATCGTTCCAATTAAGCTAATTTATTTTGATTGATCATTTTTGATTTACTACCTTTAATTCATTAATACTACTATTTGTTCCTTATACCACAAATGTTAATGGTACACCGCCGGATCTATGCATTACTATTTCTCCACGATATTATACACGTAAAAACGCATGCTGTAACGTTTCTCAAGAATATAGATCTTGTTGCCGATGACTCTTATTCCGTCGCAGAACTGCTTGAGCTGATAAGCATTCAAAAAAACACCGTTTTCATCGTAAAGATACAGTATATAAGCATCGGTCTCAAGTTTATCGTTTTTGCCCGAACTCGCATCTGCTCTTTCCTCTGTGCTTAATAGTCTTTTTTTTGTCAGAAACCACATTCTGCCTTTTGGATCAACACTAAAGCCAGCAGGCATTTTTTCACTTTTGATTGTGACTTCTTCGATTCCCTCATCCGGATCTACAGGCCTGTTAGTCCTGAAAATCTGTGTGCCGTCAGGGCGGAATTTCTCAAGCCGGTTCTGCCATAGCATTACGGTATATACATTGTCTTTAATGTCGACGTCGTAAAACATTCTGTTTAATCCGGTTTTCCATTCGAGTTTTGGTTTATATATCGTGGCCTCACCGAAACGTCTTAATATATTACCTTCCCGGTCATGAATATGAATCAGCGGCATCCAAGTCTCTTTGCCTGGTTCAGGTCTAAAGCGGTTGATGTTTTCAGTGGCTATATTTTTCATCACAATTTCGCCTGTCTGCAGCGCCCTGACATAGTCTACATATGGGGCATATATCTTAATAGTGCCTGTATATTTGCCTTCACTGGTGAGGATCTCAAGGCGGTCGTTAGAAAAATTCGCCACGTAGATGTTATCGCTTCCACCAATATCGATAGATAAGGGCCTTAAAAATTCTCCCGGACCCTGGCCATTACGGCCGATTGTGTGAATATACTTGCCGTTCGGATCAAATTTCTGTATACGGAAATTGCCCGCATCAAGGACATACAGATTCCCTTCGGAATCTCCGGCAATATCGGCAGGATTGTAGAACATATAGTTTTCATCTTCCGACTCGAGTTTTCCCAAAAATCCTTCGAATATGAGTTCAATCCGCGGCTCATCCCCCCAGAGTGCAGCGTGGTTGTTGATATGCCTGACTCCATCTATAACCTCAACAGTGTATGTTTTATCCTGTGCAACGGACATTCCCTGAATAATGCAGGTAAACAAAAGCGCTATTACAAAAAAACCGGAGGTTTTCATTACTATTTCTCCACGATCTTGTATTGATAAACGCACATATTTCCACGAGTATCGATCAGATACATATGATTTTTGAAAATCCGCATGAAATCAAATCTCTGTGGTGCAGCCACAGTCTGTAATAAATATCCATCCTCACTAAATATTTCAAAATATACATAATCCTGAAATTCCATATCTGCTTCTTTTTGTTTTTTGTAAGTAATTACCCACAGTCTATTATCATTATCAATATCAATTCCCAGCGATACTACAGGCGGGATTGCTACAATAACTGTCTCACCTTCATCATTTTCAAATTGTCCAATTTTCTTGGGGCTCACATCGAAATTTACTTTTCTGTCGGTTCTGAATATAAGGTCTCCGTTTTTTGTATATTTTTCAATTCTATTTTGTCTCATAAATGATGCATAAATTTCATTGTTCTCTGAAACACAAATACCGATACGATTGCCATCGAAATTAGCGCTAAAATTTCCAAAATCATCACTTTTACCGAAAGTTTTCAACTCTTTCCCGCTGAAGTCGTATATAGCAATCAAAGGAGGAGTGCTATTTTTCAAACCGGCTGCAGTCCATACAACAAAACTGTTGTCACTCAAAATCCGAAATCCTGTCATTCCCCTCTGAAAGGACATATATTCTTCAAACTTCCCTTCATTTGAGAATATTTGAATTCTACGTCCGGAAGCAGAAGCAACATATATATTTCCCTGATCATCTATATCCCCGCTTATATAAGTTGGAAATTCACCCGGCCCCTGGCCTTTTCTGCCAAAACTAAGCAAGAATTCCCCTCTGGAGTTGAATTTCTGTACCCGGGAATTGCCGGAATCAAATATATATATGTTCCTTTCTTCGTCTTCCAAAACATCACGTGGCTCGTAAAATTGATAGTTCTTACCCTTTTCATCCAGTTCCCCGATAACCTGAACTAATTTCAATTCAATTTTCTGCTCATCCCCCCACATCGGTTTTTCATTATGTATCAGCCTGATACCATCTTTTACTTCAACAGTGTACGTTTTCCCCTCCTGTCCGAAGCAAATACCTGAGAACAGAAAAAGCACCAGAATGACGATGCAAATCCCATATTTCATTGTGATCTCCGTATTTTCATTTATAATCCTTTCACTTCCCGCCTGCCCCTTGCAGTCTGGGGCCTGCCCCTTGTTTTTTGGCGTACACAGCCTGGTCGATACTGTATTTTTGGATCACAGGGAAGCCTTCATCATTCTTCCCTATCCTGTAAACATATCCGTTCTTAATGACATCGGGAATAAAATCAAAGTACGCCGAACAGGTATACTGCTCTTTGTCAGCATCAAAAACATCCGCTAAAATATCACCTTTGTTATTGGTCGTGTGGGTAAATGCAAAAATGTGGTTTCTGTCCGTAAGAAGCGACTTCAGGGGGGTGAAGTACTGCGTTTCATCCAGAATATCCTCGAATTGATTTGCTGCAATTTCAAAAATATCGGCGTCAGTTCCCATACTTCCCATTTCTTTAACTTCTTTTAACGTATTGTAAAAAGCTTTTTCCAGAGAATCTGGTATTTCAACTCTTGTATATGTATTTGACAGTTTGATACTTTTCCGGTCACTGAGAGAATATATGTTCAGAGAATAGGAAGATTTCTGATCTTCCCGGACAGAGTCAAAATACGGATGCGTAAAAACAACCCTGTCCCTGCTCATTATATCCCACAATAGTGTCCCGTTGAAATACAGATTTACGCCCACTATTCCAACACTTATTTGCTTAACATTTTTGTAATCTGTGACCTTCTCAATATTTTCTCCGTTTTCATACCACAACATATGAGACTGGGTATAAAAATCTTCAGGATCCTTATAATAAGCGAATCCTTCAAGGATCTTAACCGACTCGTTAAAATAACACCCTTTTTCTTCGTAAAGGTTTCTCAGGCCGAGTTCATCGAGGAATGTGTCGTATTTCGGAATGTTTTTCAGTTTTTCAGACTTGATGAAATCATGACCGGGAGAAAAAAGATTAAATCCTTTCTTATCATAAATGGAAATGTATCCTGTCGGGCTGATCTTTGGAATGCTCCTATAGGTAAAATCAAATTCACCGGGTCCTTCACCGGGTTTTCCGATGATACTTCTTTCTTTCCCGTTTTTGTCAAAAACCTTGATCCTGTCCTCATCGGAAACATAGATGTCGCCCTTATAACTGACGGCAATACCGGTCGGTTTAGCAAGCAGAAACTCATCCTGAACGTTCTCAGCCCCGAATTCAAGCTCCAGTTTCAGAATATCGTCTAATATGACAGGTGAATTGTTCTTTGCCGATTCCGGGGGTGAGCTGCAGTTCGTTATTAATTGTAAGAATAAGAAACTCAATAAGAGATGACTGCGCATTAGAACCTCATAAAATATAATTTTTTACCTACTATATTAAGACTGAATAAAATTTTATAAGTTTCATATTATGTAAATCTGGTTTTACTCAGAGGATTCTGAAACCGGCCGAATATTCCTATACCAAAAATGTGTGTCTAATATCGCACTGCACCAAAACTTCCCCAGCCATCACTGACAGTAGAGTATATGGTATGTTTTTCCTGTGTCAGCCAGGGCTGGAACCGGACTGTGTTTTTATCTTTATCATACAGTCTTCCGTCGGTCGAATAAAATTCTATAGCAGTCTCATGTCCGTCGCCATCATAAACCTCGACCTCTATAACCGGATCTTCCGGAGTAATCCCATCTTGTCTCAGATCAATAAAACCGTATTTATTACCCAGTATGGTATCCGGAGTGGCAGTCATCTTTGTAATTACCGGTTCGCTCAGTTCCGGTATCGGTCCAACCGGTGTGACTTTTTTACACGAAATAACCGCTGTAAACGTTAAAAAAAGAACGAGAATCGTTCGCATCTATTCCCCCCGAGTTTTTTTCAAATCTTTCATGCCGTTCCTACTTGATAAGCATCATCCTTATCATACTTGAAAATCTGCCGGCATATATTTTACAGAAGTAAATACCCGTACTGACCGTTATCCCTGAATTGTTAGTACCGTCCCAGACGAGCTCATGCTCCCCCCTTGCAAAACTGCCTGCTGCTAAAGTTTTTACCTCCCCGCCTAAAACATTATAGATTTTGACCGTTACATCCTCCGGGTAAGGCAGGTTGAACCGGATGGTTGTCGAGGGATTGAACGGATTAGGATAGTTGGGATCCAGTCTGAATGAATAATCAAAATTAGTTGATTCCAGCACCGGCTCAACATTTTTCTTGGACAGAAAACCATACATTATGTCAGCATTCTCGGCATTATTATATACATCCTCGAACCTGATCTTGGGATCCACTCCGAAATAGAACGGGTCATTGACCGGCCAGTTATAGTTTGCCGGATCGGCAATCCCGGGATTATCCGCCGAGCCGATAACCGCAAACTCGATCCTCGCCGTATCACCGGGCGACATCGAAAAAGGCCCCCAGCCAACATTCACCTGTGTACGGGGTCTTATATCTACTGCGTGAATAATTGGAGAATACCAATATTTATCGTACCTTTCTCCAGTAATATAATCATGATTATTCCAGTAGTCCATGGAATCGATGTTATCCCATTTGTAGTTTGGGTAATCTTCATCCTCTGGATAGGTATGAAAGAACTGCAGCAGATGATCCGAATCCTTCAGTATATCCACGTTACCCGACATCATTGCATACAGCCAGTTCTCGTAGGGCTCTCCTTCAACAACACCAGTATGCCGTTCATCAAAATAATGGATTGAGGACATATCCCCGCCGCCCGGCATATCATACCATTTGAATGAGAATACAGCGACAGGCCCTTCAACGGCAGTCCCCCACTGTCTTTTATGATAGCCATATTTGTGATAAATTGTCAGGAGCTGAGTTTCATCCTCCCAGAGAAGATAATTATCAATACGTCCCGGCCTTGCACTATATTCTCCCCCCCAGCCTACACGGTAATACGGAAGCCTCAGGTAAATATAAAGGCCGAAGTAAATATCGTCAATAGTGCCGTTATAAAAATGCCTGTCAATATCACCCTCAAGTTCGTAGGTCTCTTTTTTCTGGAATATGAGATCGGAATCGATAAAGATAATATCCTCGTACATCGGTCTTGTGAAAGCATAGAACTGGGTTTCCAGGTCAAAACCGACCGGATAACCGTTATTCAGGTCGTCACCCGGGCGTACACCGCAGTATTTATCCGTCTCTATCATGAATACTTCTGAAAAATTAATTACCTGAATGAGTTCCGGATAATAAATATGCTGATAATTTTCATCAGCATTATGTCTCCATCTCCCGGGCCAGTGCCTCTCACCGGGAGTTTCGGTAAATTTTCCGGATCCGGAAAATGTTGCTGGAGTACCGTAATAACCTTCGGGCCAGGAATCAGGGCGATTACTCACGGCAAGATAAGGAATACCACTTTCTGAAGCTGATCCTTCCTCTCCACCCATCAAACGGCTGTAACTGTTATCCTTGGCATCCCAGTCGGTATATGAATATCCCTGTCCGCCGCCGCCGATCGTGTAATTTGCTGACTCTATGACGTTATAATATTCACTTCTGTCGACTATCCCATAATCTGCAGTTGGTATATCAGCACCCCACGGTCCGGACCTGAGGCCCACCATGGGAAACAGCCTTCTGATAGTACCGTATTCATTGGGCAGGCCAAAAGAACTTATACCTGTGTATGTCAGCAGCGGATAATAATTACCTGACCACAATCCGAAATTCCTCGGTGTCATGGTAAGTTTTCCAAGTTCGATGAACTGGTACCCCCTGTCACTCTCACCGGCCGATTTGAATAATACACCATCCTCTGGAACATGCACCTGGGCAGTTGCCTGTGATCCCGCCAGAAGAAATAATAAAAACAATGTAAAAAAAGTACGCATGACTCCCCCTTGAAATTATGCATCCGCTGTGCTGCAGCCGCACCGGAAACCAGTTCAATCAAGTACACCTGTTCTTTTTTACCTTACATTAGGCCAATTATACTATACCCGAACCGCCCTGATAGAAATACACCAGAAGTAAAACTCGAAGAATCCCCCTGCAATGCGTTTGATAATATATACTATAGTATATTTGAGAAATGCTATTTTATTATTTTACAGCTAAAACAGAAAAATATTCCATAAAACATAAAAAATTATTTCATGAGAAGCAATAGGAATTTTAGAGTATTTTTACAACTATACTTTAAAGTGTAGGATGTTGTATTTGTATAAAAGTTTTATAGGTTCTATGGAACCTGACAGACAGGAATGTCTGTCTTACTGGATTTAATACAAGATTTCTGGATTATTCCAGAGTCCTTTATTTTTATTGTCATTCCCGCGCAGGTAGGAATCCAAGAGTTTTTTATTCGAGATTCCCGATAAATACATTCGGGAATGACACATGGATTTCTGCTTGATGTAACTACATTCTTTCGTAATACAAGGAAATACTCAGTAGGACATCCCGCTTATTATCATACTTAAATAAGAAACAGACAATCAAATACTGTTGACAGACAGAAATGTCTGTCCTACTAGATTCCAGATAACTGCATTCGGTAATGACAGAAGAGGAATAGTGAAATAGATTCTGATCCCGCTAAGCGGGATAGAATGACTGCTTTTGTACGAGGATTATCCCGCAAGGCAGGATGTCATTTTTTTCAAACTTAATTATAGAAAACAGAACTTATTACTGTTTCCTACACTTTATCCTTTATCTCTTTATCCTTTATCTCTTCGATAACTCTCTTCATTTCGGCGACCGGATCTTTGCACTTAGGATTACCGAAGACCGTACCGAACATCCTTTTAATGATGTCATACCCGAGTCGCCGGTACGCCTCGAACTGCCGTTCACTGAAAAACTGGTCGACTGTTGATTCGTGCGGGAATTCCGGATTCGTATCTTTATACTCCTTCACATAGGTCGCTTCGACTTTCGAAAGAGACGATTTGATATAGAGGAGAATGCCTTCATCTACTTTGTTATATCCGTTTTCTTTATCTATCGGATAGATTATCTTACCAACAGCAAAATTACGATCACTGACATCGTTTTCCTCAGGATTGATCTGTTCCGGATCGAATCCGTCTTCCCACTGCACATCGATGCCCATGTCGATACGCGCGAACCGCAGCGCCGCCGCCAGTCCAGAAAACTTCATCTTACCATTGTTGTCCCTGTCCCGTTCACCGTCCCCGGCTATAATCACTCTGCACCGCCGTTTCAGGAGCGGATACAGCCCGAGGTTCTCGATATGTCCTCCGTCCGTTACGTATACGTAATCGCTGTCTTCATCGGTCTTAGCAAAGAGTTCCTTACAAAAATAACGGATTCCAGGTTTCGAATTTTTCTTCTTATTATCTTTGACCATATATGGATTCGGCAGCCAGTAACCAAGCCGTATATTCAGGAGTGTCAGGATAAAGACCAGCGGCCTTATGGTTTTATTCCCCATATTGGCAGTGGATGCAGCCCCGGATATCGCCATCGCCGTACCGAGGTTAATATGAGGATCAATATTTTCAAGGTCTTCTGTTTTTACATAGTGCGTTCGGTCGGAGCCTGTATAATTCTTTGAGAACATGAAAAAATCCGCATCGCGAGTACGCAGTTGCTCGTCGGTGCTGTTCTCGAGATTTAATGTCGTCACCACTATATGGTACGGCGCGTTAACTTTCAGCTTGGATAATTTCAGGTCATCGTTACGTGTTACTTTTTCGCTGTTGTTTCCCGGATTCATTTTATCTTTTTCCAGTTTGATAAGGTATGCCCTGCTGAGCCTGTCCCGGTAGAAGGAATGCATCGATGTCCGGTTGATATCCACGCAGAGTGCAAGTATAAAACTTACAGCAGATGCCGCAAGTATATACAAAAAATGTGTGAGGTTGATGGAAAAGTTATTTAGATAATATAAATTTTTCATGTCTAACATGTATCTGGTAATATCTACATAGAGAATAATAACGGCCAGCGGTCCGAGTACCCCCAGTAAGGCTATAATAATTTTACCCCGCCATTTTTTCATATTGGAGACACCGAATTTCGAGCCGCCGAACAGTACAACTACTGCGGAGTATAAATATTTATTCAGCAGAACGATATATTCGGAAAAAACCGACTCGGGGCTCGCTATCACATACAACAGACCGGCTGCAGCAAAAAACAGGGCTATAATGATCAATCCCAGGGCATAGTACTTGCCGATACTATCCCGTTTTTTCCAATTTCTGTATGTTTTCGAAATGAATATGTAAAGAAGTGCACAAAGTAACCATACGGCACAGAGAACATAGGATATGTTGAGCACATATTTCCAGATAGTATTATCGAGGCTTATAAACCACGCACTTCCCATCGCTATCAGGCCTATTATAAACAGTATTAGCACAAGGTTAATAGCGATCCCGCGCAGGAGAATGGCCGGGATTCTGACATATTCCAAGAATCCGCCAGGAGCAAGATACCGGCTGAGATTCCTGAGAGACACGACTGCCGGTTGTTCCTTACCTTTTTCTTTATCATACCGGAAGGGGAAATTATCCAGAGAGTCCCCCTCCTCCTTTAATTCCGATGTAAAAAGCGAGCTCAGGCATGAACCGAGGTAACCACCCCCCGATACCGTCGAAATATAATCCACGAAAGGGACAATATTACGCCGCCATAATCCCTGCAGAATACCCAGATTGAACGTAGCTGAGCGAATTCCGCCGCCGGACAAACACAATCCGATGAGCGAATCTCTGATTTTTGTTTTTCCATCCTGAGATCCGTTTTTCTTACGTCTTTCCCGGATATCTTCACATTCTTTTTTCAGGACCTTGTCATAGAAGAATTTGTTTCCCTGTTTGACTCGTTCCCGTATTGATTCAGCCATTATATGTCCCCTGTGAAGTTTTACATAAAATTTATTTCTGACAGATAAACAGAATTACTAAATACCGTATCTGCGAAAATCAATAAATACGTTTTTACTGAAAAGTCTTCAACTGCAGTCTATGGATAAGAATATCAGTCAGTGAGTAAAAAAACTAAGAATAGTTTCGTTTAAAATAGAGAAACGCAGGATATTTTTTTATGCCGTGGGAAAGATACGTCTTTTTAAGTATTTATGCAAGAAAAATATATTTACAAAATATCACAGGTGCTTTTGAAGGCGGCAAAGTTAAAAACACAATGCTGATATGTCCTCACTCGGGGAGGTCGATAAGTATGAACTCCGACTCTTCGCGGGCTGTAATTCTGATGTCAGTCTCACTCTCTATACGTGCCTGGTCGGTCCGGCATGTTTCTATTCCGTTTAATACCAGAACGCCCGACGTAACATATACGAAAACTTTCCGGTTCTTATCGGTTTTATGGATGACTTCTGAATCTTTTTCAAGGCTGCCCCTGAAAATAGTGGAATCAGAGTGGATTTTCAGTGTTCCGTTCTCTGAGCTTCTTCCGGATACGATCGGGAACAGTTTATTCCGCCAGTTTTCCGGATCAAATTCCTTTTCTTCGTACGATGGTGTTACACCCTCTTCATCCGGAATGATCCATATCTGATAAAGATGAAGCGGTTCACCCGACAGGTTATATTCTGAATGAGTGATACCGGTGCCGGCAGAGATCCTCTGGACTTCCCCGGCTTTGATCGCCGTGGCATTGTTCATACTGTCCTTGTGAGTTATCTCACCTTCGAGGACAATGGTAATGATCTCCATCTCAGCATGTGGATGCGTGGGGAATCCTTCACCCGGCATGATATAGTCGTCATTAAAGACTCTCAGGGGCCCGAAATGGATATTTTCCTTCTCATAATAATTTGAGAATGAGAACAGCCAGAATGTCTTCAGCCATCCGTAATCCTCAAAATGCCGTTTATCCGACTTTATAACCTGTAACATGGGTACGCTTTCGTTTGAAAAATTCACTACATAAATAAACACAATCCGTCGCTTTTTAATTCCTGCTTATTCAAAATAGTTATTGCTGTTTATCAATGATAATTTTACATTATTAACCCTGTTCAAATTATTTGAAACAACCGGGTACGCTTAAATGCAGTTTGAGCATCTTGACAGCGACACAGTAATGGAGATCAGAGAAGCCTGCGCTTATCTGTTTTCCGTTGATGATGCCAACAATCCCCAATTCATAAAAAACCTTCATTTTGACACTGTCAAGAAGGCTTACAGGCTAAAGGTCAAGAAATACCACCCCGACCTGCACCAGAACGACCCGGAAGATATACTCGAAAAACGGAGAGAGCGGTTCAAGGTTATCCAGAAGTCATACAAACTGCTTGAGCCATTTCTTATCTCCGAAGAGGAACAAATACCGAAGGAGAAGAAATCCCCGAAAAAGATCATTGCGGTGGGCGGCGCTAAAGGCGGTATCGGGAAAAGCATTTTTACAACGAACCTCAGCGTATACCTGCATTCACTCGGCAAAAAAACGATCGTTGCCGACCTCGACCTCGGCGGCGCTAACATGCATCTCTACCTGGGCGAATCCCTGCTGGATAAAAAGATAAACGACTTTGTGAACAGGAATGTAAGCTCGATAAATGATATCGCCGTGGAAACAAAGTACGGGCCGCTCCTGATAGGCGGCGACAGTTCACAGCTTGGTGCGGCAAATTTCGGATTCGGCACAAAACTTAAACTACAGAGAGCTATAAAAAATCTTGAAGCCGATCATGTCATCCTCGATCTTGGCGGGGATACATCGTATAATATCATAGATTTTTTCCTCCTTGCCGATTCTAAAATTGTGGTAACTACCCTGGAGCCGGCATCATACCTGGATGCATACAGGTTCATCAAGGTAGCGCTCTACAGAAAACTTAACAGGCTCTTCAGCCGGGAATCGGAGTTCTACCGCAGTAAGAACGAAGAACTTGAACAGCTTCTGAAGAATGCTACCGGTTCGACTAACGGCAGAGTGGTAAAGAACATCGATATACTTCTGTCGAGGATCAAGGATCAGATGCCGCAGAACCTTCCTTTCATAAAAGACATTTTAACAGATTTTGAAATTTTTCTTGTACTTAACAAAACAGAACATAATTCCGAAGCTGACAAAGTGATAAGACACATTCAGAATATTTCCAGGAAAATGCTCTCGATCGATGTGAGATACCTGGGGTGTATTCCCGAACAGCGGGAAATTGCTGAAAGTGTCAAGAATTTTATTCCGGTTGTTGCAGGATATCCGGAAGGAAATCTTGCCAGGGATATTGGCGGGATCACAGAACGTCTTTTTTCAGGTTAAAATGTTATTTACTCCGATCAGTTTTTTCTTCTGTTTTGGTTTTATTCGGATTGAAGATCAGCCTCATCATTTCCCTTAACCACTGGCCGAATGTTAACGGCACCTTATAATCTTTTCTTATCCTGACCGCATATTCGATTTCCTTATAATCAAGATACTCCCAGTATTTTCTCGTTGCAGTTTTCAGGGTCAATTTTTGATGAAGTTTGTATTTTGCCTTAATTTCATAAGCCTTATCAAATTGGTTATCCCTGAACACACCTTTCCAGGCCCTCAAAGCGGCCTCTTCAACATGTGTTTTTTTCAGATTTGAGATCAATGCCAGTTCCGCTGCAAAAAGATATTCTGTTACATCCAGGAGATACATGTAAATACTTCTGAGCCTCTCTTCTATCTTCTGATCGCGTGCTTTTATATCAAAATCATCAACGATCGCCAGTGCAGTTTTGTATTTCTTTGTTTTTATCAGATTAAAGATCGCAGTTAAAACAGCGTCATCAACGAGCTGGGAAGGGATCTTGTATTCATACAGCGCTTTTCTCGCAGACTCGATATCTCCCCGTTCCACCGATTTGATAATGAATCTGGCGGAATCATTAATGACCGCTTCTTTCTGATTACTGTCCATTCTGTAAGTCTGTGCAAAATATTCATTCTTTATCGCAATCGCTCCGTCAAAATTATTGTCAGCCAGGTATTTTTTGTGAACTGTGATTGCTTCATCCACCATAGACACATACCATTTCTCCGACAGCGGAAGAGAGAACAGGTCGAAGGATTTCTGAAAAAGTCTCGCCTCCTTGACCTTGTTTTCCTGCATCAGCACATTATGGACCTTGACTGAATGACCGATAAATTTACTTACTATCAATTTTAGTGTTTCGTTATCATACGGGGTTGTTAACATGGCGCTTTTTTCCACAAGAGTATTCAGCACTTTGAAGTTCCGTTCTCTGAAACACGGCTGAATAAGATTATCAAAAAGAAGTTTCGTAAAATTTTCTGCTTCGCCATGAGATATCTCATTAAAAACATCATCGGTATATATCTCAAACTTTTTTATAATACCAAGAAATTCATCCTGTTTGTCATCTCTGAGGGCAGCTATCGCAGCATTTACTGCAGCCGATGAAGTCCTCTTAAATGCAAATTCAAATGTTTTTCCGAGGATCGCTGCTGTAAGATATTCTCTTTTCTTAAATGATTTGTTAAAATGTGTGAGTGTTATCTCAAAAACATCCTCTCTCTTAATGTGGTAATCAAAGTAGATCCTTAAAGCCTCTTCTGTCCGGTCTTTTTTAAGGAATGTCGTATATGTCAGTATTGCAGAATGGTAAACCTCTATGTTTGAAAGATTTTGATTCTTTGCCCATTCGGCCGCTTCTTCATACTGTTCGTTTTCGATCAGCCTGTTCCATTCAGACAGAAAAAGAGGATCGATCAAATTGTGACCCAGTTCATATTTCAGCCCGATATTGATCGCAATACGGTTATTTTTCTTGCCTTTATGATAGTAAAAAGCTTCCAGTACAACCGGTTCGACTTTTTTCTTGTAGAGGTGGTTCTTTTTTTGTATTTCTTCGGCCTCATCAACCAGTCCGGCAAATATCAGATCCGAAAAATACTGCATAGGATCGCTGCGTCTTTTCCTGTAATCGATCCCGCTGTCGATGATTGGAAGGACTTTTAGTTTTTTGAACTGGAAGGGATCGACGACCTGATGAAACAGGAGCCCTGTATTGATCCCTCTCAATTCGAGATTGAATGAGATCCCTTCGGGATTATATGTTATGACCTTTGCCGGTTCGGGCAGAACGGGCCCGCTTACCACAATGTCAGTAGTTAAATCTTCTTCAGTCATTGATGTGATCTATGTTAAACAAAACCTTTTCATTCAATCTATTGACTATTATGCAATAACTATACTCTAATTATTTTTAACCGGATTCACAATAAAAATAACCAAATTTTCCGTGAAATCCCAGAAAATATTATTCCACATTACTGCACAAAACCAAACAACTTGTCCATTTTTGAACAGATGGGGCAGCTGATTTATACAAATATTGGGATTTTACAACCCGGATCAGTCTACTATTCTTTTCCGTTGAATTATCATTATAACTCAATTGTACTTAGTAAGAATAGAATCCGTATTACTTATCTGTCGTATAATAATTCAATAATCTTTCATTATGGAGACAACTATGCTGTTAAAAAAATGTTCTATGGCTTTTCTGTTATCGCTGATTTGTTTCGTTTATTTGATTATTCCAGGAATACAACCCACAGCTCAGGCAAAACAGGCAGAAACGACTGATGAGTCGATCAGGGTCTTCCTTGACAGATTCAACCGCAATGAAGAATTTATCCGGCAGGAAATACCAAACATAAATTATGTAAGAGATCCCAGACAGGCACAGGTATATATTCTGCTGACGGAACAGGGTACCGGGGGAGGCGGCAGAGAATATACACTGACCTTTACCGGTCAGGAAAATTTTTCAGGAATAACCGATACTCTTAAGTATGTTGCTGCACAGAGTGATACCGATGAGATCAGAAGACAGGGTATCGCAAGGTTTCTGCGGATAGGACTGGTACGGTATCTGTCCCGGACTTCGATGGCGGGAGATATAACGGTAAACTTGCCGGGACGGTCCGAACGTCAGGAGCAGCAGCCGGTTGATGATAAATGGAATTACTGGTTTTTCAGAATAAATGCCGATACAAATTTTGAAGAGGAGGAATCCTCAAAGGAAATATCGATCGGAGGTTCAATATCAGCCAACAGGATCACGGAAGACTGGAAGATAGACCTCCGTTTCCGCCCGGATTACAGCGAAGATATCTACAAAACATCCGATGAAACTTATACTTCGATAAGCCGGCAGAATGAGTTCAACGGGCTTGTAGTAAAAAGTCTGTCGGATCACTGGTCAGCAGGAGCTGTAAGCAAGATTTTTTCCGAAACTCGTGTAAATACCGACCTCTCCATCGCCGTCGGCCCGGCAGTTGAATATAATATTTTTCCTTACTCGATGTCAACTCGCAGACAGTTCACATTCAGGCTTGGTCTATGGGGACAGAAGATCGATTATGATACCGAAACCATATTTGATAAAGATTCGGAAAACCTGTTCTACTCAACACTAAGCGTAGGAACACAGATCATTGAGAGATGGGGTAACATCCGCAGCACAATAGAGGGAAGTATTTATACACATGACGCCGAGGTTAACAAACTTGAATGGGACACAAATTTTGATATCAGGATAACACGGGGATTATCTTTTGATTTAGGTTTCCAGGCTTCCCTGATACATGATCAGCTTTACATCGCTAAAGGAGACCGTTCGATTGACGAAATACTCCTGCGCCGTACTCAGCTGAAGACAGACTGGAGTTATGATGTACGTGCCGGTATAAGCTACACATTCGGATCACAGTACAACAACATTGTCAATCCGAGATTCGGTTCTAACCGCCGGGGTGGAGGAGATCACCGCTGATCTGTAAGTGAAATTCTTAAGGGAATTTAACGGCTGTGATCTGTTAAATTCCCTTTTACCAACAGAATCCTCTACATTAACTTCAATTTTCCACATTATCTCTAAAAAGTCCTTGAGCTTACTAAATATATAATTTATATTCTAACTAAAAGTATCAGAGCTTTGTTCTGTAATTAATTAAAACTTTGTTTCTGTTATTACGTATAAGATCATCAGGAAAATGAAATCATGAGACATTGTTTAATTTATACTTTGGCCCTGCTTTTAATCATACCGTTATTCTGGACAGGTTGTTATAATTCTACTGCTCCGGAGATCGTGGAGAGTCCCGTCTTTATCCCTCAGCAGATCTTTGACGGGTGGCAGACAGCATCACTCGAATCTGTCGGGATGGAACCCGATTCGATGGAAAGTCTTATACGCCTGGTCGACAACACACACAACCACTTGATCCATAGTATTCTTATCGTCAGAAACTCGAAATTGGTCTTTGAAAAATACTGGGACGGCTGGGACGTTCCAACTATAGCAACGCTTAATATGATCTACAGACATTTTGACACTCAGACGCTCCATTTCCAGGCTTCTGTCTCCAAAAGCTTCACTTCCGCATTAGTGGGTATAGCACTGGACAAAGGATACATCAGCAGTGTGGAAGATAAAGTTTTCTCTTACTTTCCGGATTATGCAGACCTTAAGAATTATGATAATGAGAAAATATCGATTAAACAAATGCTGGCTATGAGCTCGGGTTACGACTGGAATGAATTCGTATATGACTGGAGCGATCCCCGGGATTCTCATTTTCAGTTATTCATTTCAGAAGATCCTATCCAATATCTGTTAGGCCGTCCCGTGGAACGCGCACCGGGTATGGAATTCCATTATAACAGCGGTGATACAAATATTCTTGGAGAAATTGTCAGGAGATCAACCTCCTCAGATAATTTAAGCGATTTTGCCGAAACATACCTTTTCGAACCGCTTGGAATCGAGTATAATTACTGGCAAAGTCATCCTCTTGCGGAATATTTGACATTTGCATCCGGCGGACTTTTCCTGAGGCCTCGCGACATGGCAAAATTCGGCCAGCTCTATTTGAACGAGGGTGTGTGGAACGGCAGGCAGGTCATTTCCTCATCATGGGTAGATGCCTCAATAAAGCAATCGATACCGCTCATCAGCAATTCTACATACTATTATGGTTACGGTTATCAATGGTGGCTGGGGCAATTTACTTATGATTACAGGAAGGTCAATTTCTACCTCGCTTACGGCTGGGGAGGACAGTGCATATTTGTTATACCGGAACTGGACATGGTAATTATTCATTGTGCAGGAGGATATTTCGATTCACCGCCGGTCTCATACATCAGGATCATCGAAGATTACATCCTGAAAGCAGTCAGGTATTGAAACTTCTTTTGATTAATTTATTCATCGTTATCTGTTGTTCAAAAGAGATGGAGAATAACTTTAAAACTTCAGATTAAATATAACTTTTCAAATCCCCCTTAATCCCCCTTTATCCCCCTTTAAAAAGGGGGAATACAGATGGATGTCTCCTTAAGAAAGGATTAACCTACAATTTCCATTCCTTAATTGTGCATTTCCTGATACATGTCCTGAGAAAAAAACTCTTCGAAAATTCCACTTTGAAATCAAATCCCCGAAATCCCCTCTTTGAAGGGAACCTCTCTAATATTCCCCCATCTGAAGGGGAATCACCTTTATAATTCCCCCTTGGTCCGTCCTGCCTCGCCGGTAGTTCCTGGTACGCCAAAGGCGACTGGCGGGTACAGCGACCTTTGAAGAAAACCTCTCTAATATTCCCCCTTTGAAGGGAAACCACCAAAAAAATCCCCCTTTGAAGGGAACCTCTCTAATATTCCCCCTTTGAAGGGGGATAAAGGGGGATGTTATACTTTTATAAAATAATTTGCTCCTTATACTATTTGATTAATATGAGAATTTTTTCAGGGTATGTATTGTTCCGGTTTCAAATATAATTCCCCATATCTCTTTTTACATTTGTAAATCTGTCCTTTATATCATAAATTGAGATTTCGCCACTTACATATTTTTCGTCTATTTAATATAATTAAGATTTCTATGACAGATACCGAATATCACGGTTTTGAGCAGGGGCCGATAAGGCCGCCGAGCGAGGCTTACTCTCTGCTTATCAGGATCACGCGGAACTGCCCGTGGAACAAGTGCACGTTCTGCCCGGTCTACAAGGGTGCTGATTTCTCTATCCGCCCCACTGAGCATGTGCTGAAGGATATCGATGCAGTATATTATTACATAGAGAATCTCAAAAACATCCGCTCACAAAATCCTGAAATCCCCCGTACAGAAATAAGGAAGATATATGATAATGATGAGATCGAGGATAATGCTGCATTTTTCGCCGCTTATCACTGGTTTTTCTCCGGCGGGATGAAGTCGGTTTTTCTGCAGGATGCTAACTCCCTGATCATCAAACCGGCTGACCTCCTGAAGATCCTTAACCGGCTCATGGAACATTTTCCGGAGATCGAAAGGATTACATCATACGCCCGTTCACACACCGTCGACCGGATAAGCGCTGAAAACCTGAAAAAGATGTACACATCAGGCCTGAACCGGATACATATAGGGCTGGAATCGGGTTCGGATAAAATACTTAAAAAGATCAAAAAGGGAGTGACAAAAGCAAGACATATCTCCGCCGGCAGAAAGGTGAAGCAATCAGGGATGGAATTATCCGAGTACTACATGCCCGGTATCGGCGGAAAAGACCTCTGGAAAGAGAATGCCGTTGAAACAGCCGATGCAGTCAATCAGATCGATCCCGATTTCGTAAGGCTCCGGTCAGTGGCTGTTCCCGACTACACTCCCCTCGGCGAAGAGTACCGGAACGGCATTTTTAAAAAATGCAACGATATTGAGTTAATTCGTGAGATCAAACTTTTTATTGAAAAGCTTGATTTTACCGGGCGGATAGTCAGCGATCATATTCTTAACCTTCTTTCGGAAATTGACGGAAAATTTCCAGAAGACAGGAAAAAAATACTGGACATTATAAATAGATTTCTTAATTTGAATGAGACTGATAACATCATCTACCGTGTCGGCCGGAGGGTCGGTTATTTTTCAGGCCTGGAAGACCTGAAAAACGAATACAAATATTCAAAAACAATGGAAGTTTGCAGAAGGCTCAATATCGATAAAGATAATATCGATGACAGGACTGATGAATTAATGAGAAGTTTTATATAAGGGACACAAAATGAAATACAATGTATTTTTTAAAAGGGCTGTTTCTTATTTCGTTGTAATTTTACTTTTCCTGAACTGCACAGCTTCAACAGACACTGTCAGTTCAGACGAAATAATGGCTCTTCAGAAAGATGTTCTCTCAAGATTGACCGGAAATTCGGAAATACTCCCGGGCCTGACCATCAGCGAACGGTTCACCCCGGAAAACAAAATGGCATCTCTCGATTATCTCGGTCAGGTATTCAAGGATATCGGGCTTGTTCCGCAGCGCCACCAATACAGTGGAACGGGTACGAATATGTTCGCAATCCTGAATTCGACAAACTCCAGCACAGAATACGTACTGTTAGGAGCGCATTTTGATTCGATAAGTGACTGTCCCGGCGCCAATGACAATGCATCCGGTGTTGCTCTTGTTCTTGGTGTAGCAAAATATCTCGTTAAAACTGAGATACGGTCGAAGAATATAATTTTCGTTCTCTTTGATGAAGAGGAAAGAGGCCTGAGGGGCAGCAAAAGCTTCGCACAGAAACTTGCCGATGAAAGAGTGAATGTAACCTCCGTCCATACGGTCGATCAGATGGGGTGGGACAGTGATGGAGATATGGCTTTTGAGCTTGAGATACCCTATGAAGGAGCTGTTGAACTGTACGAAAGGGCGGTAATAGCTGCTGGGAAGGATGTAACCATCCATCAGACAAAGGTTCCGTCGACCGATCACACATCTTTCAGGGAAATCGGATATAATGCTGTGGGATTGACGGAAGAATACAGGAACAGAGACACAACACCCCATTATCATAAAAGTACCGACAGTTTCGAAACAATAAACTTTGAATATCTTCTGTCTTCGACAGTAATTACTATCGAAGCTTTTAAAGAACTGATAAAATAATTACCGGTTATATAGGCAAGTCTATTAGAATTAAATCAGCATCTCGGAGGTAACAATGAGTAACAAATTCAAAGAGGTTGATCCTCTCAACATCAAAGATAATCCCTTCAAACTGATCGGCCTGGACTGGATGCTGATTACCGGAGGAGATATTTCGGATTATAACACTATGACCGCAAGCTGGGGCGGTCTGGGTTACCTCTGGGAAAAAAATGTGGCTTACTGCTTTATCAGGCCGCAGAGATATACTTTCGGATTTATCGAAAAGAGCAATTACTACACTTTCTCATTTTTTGAGGATAAACACAGAAATGTTCTCAACTACTGCGGAAATCACTCCGGAAGAGATATAGACAAAACGGAAAAAACAGGTGTTATACCTGTTGAGGGGCCTAATAATACCGTATATTTTGAGGAAGCCCGTCTTGTGCTGGTGATCAAAAAGCTCTATGGACAGGACCTTAAGCGGGAAAATTTTCACATTAAAGATCCCGTAGAAGAGTTCTATCCGCCGGAAGAGGATGTCCACAAGATGTTTATTGGCGAAGTAGAGACCTGCCTGTTGAGGGAATAATCAATTCTGTTATCAGTATAAACAATATATATTTTATCACTTCAGAAGTTTATGCGTCTCTTTGAGCTGTTCGATGATATTTATGTCCTGGGGGCAGAGCGGTTCGCAGTCCCCGCATTCCTCGCAGGCATCAGCCCTTTTCCCCGTGAACCACGGTGAGTTGCCGATAAGTTTGTACCGGTTTTTTGCAGCGCTTTCCAGCCCGAAAACCTTGTAGAATATCAGATTTTCAAATATCAGGGGAATATTCACATCGTTGGGGCAGGGTGTACAGTAATTGCATCCTGTACAGTAGATCTCTTTAAGTTTTTCAAGTTCGGTCGAATAAAATTTTATCAGTTCTTTTTCTTCGGCGCTGAATTTTTTCAGGTTATTTACGATGTTTATGTTTTCCCTGACCATTTCCATAGTGCTCATTCCCGATACCGCACAGTCGACATTAGGATTCGCAAAAACAAACCTCAGCGCCATTTCAGGAAGATTTTTGAACTTCTTCATTCTGTCGTCGCTGACCATTTCAGACGGGAACTCAAGCCTCCCCCCTCCGACCGGACCCATAATAACAGTGCCGACACCCTTCTTCCTTGCGCGTTTTATCAGCTTTTCATTCTCTGTATCGATTATATTATACTGCACCAGCATGGTCTCATAGTCACCGCTGTCGATAAGTTCTTTCAGCAGTTCAATCTCACCATGGAACGAAAACGAAATATGGCCGATCAGTCCCTGCTCTTTGATCCGGTTTATTTTGTCGATCAGTTTGAAAGGTTTTATCTTGTTGTCGTATTTGCTCTGGTCTATCGAATGAAAATGATAGAAATCGATCTTATCTACATCCAGGTTCTTCATCTGCTCATCGAAATACTTTTCAAAATCGGAAGCCTTATCAACAGCATAAAGCGGCAGTTTGGTCGAGACATAAACCTTATCCCGCCGGCCTTTCAGGGCTTTCCCGACAAATTCCTCGCTGTTGTGGTGACAGTACATATAAGCGGTATCAATATAATTGACACCGTGGTTAAAGGCATATTCGGTCATCTCCAGCGATTTGTCCTCGTCTACATACCATTTACCGTTCTTTTCGAACTCAGGCAGCCGCATTGCACCGAAACCGAGGAGTGATATCTTTTTTCCTGTTGAACCGAAATCTCTGTATATCATTAACATTCTCTCTAAAAAAACCAAAGCACAAAATAATATTTTGACATTTAAAATGCAATTGTTATAAAAGGAATATTTGATTTTGTTCCTGAAACAAAAAACGGCAGGTTTCAGCCTGCCGTTTAAAACTTAAATATCTAAAATTTCCCGTTAACCGTAGGGATACATACCGCTTTTGATCTTTTCGAGGGATTCGAGCAGTTTGTTGTGTTTTTCCTCGTCCATCAGCAGATAATTGATCAGGTACTCCTGCAGTACCATCTTTTTGCCTTTTAGCGCCTCAAGGGCTTCTTCTGCAAGAGTGATCGTTTTTTTCTCAAGCTTAATATGATGTTCGATAAGATCCCAAACATTAACGAGCTCATCCGGATTCATGGAAAGGCTTTCTTCTTCCAGACTGCGTACAATAAGTCCCTGAATATGATAGTGCATAGCCGAATCCTGCTGGATTATCTCCATGATCTGCCTGATGACAGCATTATCGGTTTGCTCCATTACTTTTGCAGTTGAGGAAATGGAAGCGTTCTCCACTTTCTGCCACTGCTTCATATTTTCAGCTAATTGTTCCTGCACTTCTTTTGTGCTCATTAAAACCTCCATATATATTTATCTTAATTTTCCTGAAGAATGACGTCATCATACTCAACTTCAAATCTCAGCTTATGCTTTGCTTCTTCCTGTGCAAGACCAAAAAAAACATTTCTCACATTTTCATCATCCGTTGATTCGGCAAGATCATTATACAATTTGAAAGCCTTTTTTTCAGCCTGCATTGCAAGTATAAGCGCCTGCTGGTAGTTTTCAACCTTTTGCGGATCCCCTTCTTCGAGGTAATCACCTATTTTCAGGTCCAGTATTTTCTCAGCAGCCGACTCCATCTGCTTTCCATCTTTTATTGCCAGCAGTTTTTGTTTGTGCATCAGTTCTTCATCGGCAAATTCCTTAAAAGCCTGGACCATATGCCTGTGTTCCATTTTAGCGGCAAGACCGAGATAGAAATCTCTTGCTTTTTCTTCGTTCTTTATGGCAAAATCCAGTATCTCATCTACAGATTTAAAATTCATCTGATCCTCACTTTCTGTTTTACAATTATATTCTTATTGAGCCGAATCCGCAGGTGGTGTAAATACCCGACTTCCAAGGTCTTCATTCATCATGAACAGTGCGACCTTGTCCTTCTCGATGAATTTCAGTTTGTCGACAATTGTCAGTACGGTGGCTTCCTCTTCAACCTGTTCGGTGACAAACCACTGCAGGAATGCATTGGCGGCATGGTCTTTCTCTTTAAGTGACATATCAACAAGATCGTTAATTAATCCTGAGATTTTACATTCATGATTATAGGCTTCCTGAAAAGCATCGAGTGTTGATTTCCAGGATTTTTTCGGTTTGTTTATAGCAGCAAGCTCAACATTGCCGTCACGCTCAAGGATAAAATCAAAAAATTTCATGGCATGCAGCATCTCCTCCTGTGCCTGGATCCTCATCCACTGCGCCATACCCTCTAAACTTATAGAATCAAAATATGCCGACATCGACAGATAAAGATATGAAGAATACATTTCCATGTTCATATGTTTGTTAAATGCATCCTGTACTTTTTTACTCAACATGATCATTTCTCCTTTGGTTGGTTATATCTTCAAGATTATGCAAATGAATAATAAATAGTTATTTTTATATAATGATAATTTGCGTTTGAATAATATTTGTAATTTGTAATAGATTTCAGCTATAAATAGTTCCAGAAAATATTTCTAATTTAATTACAATAGAAAACACTATTATCTTCCCAACATACTTTTGATCTTTTCGATGATCCACTTCCAGACATTCACATTAACCTTATAATCCATTCTCAGTTTTGCAGCGGTGGTAATATTTGATTCCCCCATCATTTTTTCATATATTCTTTTTACAATTGGCTCAATAAGTTTTTTAGGGATACGCCGTTCTTTTTTAAAAGACAGAGCCTCTTCATATTTCCTCAATTCCATCAGGCTCTCCCAGTGATTAGATGCGGCCCTGAGTACTCTTGGATCTTTCAGGTGAAAATAAAACGCAAGATCAGAGGCAACTTTCATCTCGTTGTCTTCATAAGCCTTGTGAAATTTTAACATAACATCGGTTAAAACGTCAGGATCTGTGATCTTTATATTAAAACTCCTCAATATTTCAAAAGAAGAAGGATACTGATCTCCATCGATCAGTTTCTGAATGGCTTTTCCTACTGTAATCTTGACTATTTCAACGTCTATCTCGTATTTTTTTATGACCGTTTTGGCATTTTCCAGATCGCTGTTGAGCAGAGCGCTCATAAGAAATTCATTTGATATTTTTTTCAGTTTTTCCCTGCTGTTCTCAAGAACATTCTTAGTAAAAAGTTCATAGTTTTCCTTCAGGAACATTGCCGCTTTCAGGTTCTTATTGATCATCATTTCATTATGCGCATTTTCTGCCGAACTGATGACCTCCAATTTTATATCTTCAGGAGTATTGTTATCTAATAACTGGAAATTCTTAACAACGTCAAAAGCTGCAGGCCCCCGGCCTTCATTGATCATGACCTCATGAACCGAGGCAGTGCCCCTTTTTGTGATCATTATCATCTCGGTCAGAACACCATTCCCTTCATAATCTTTGAACAAATTGAGTGAATTAACGAATTTACCTAATTCGTTTATTTTATTACTCTGAATAAAATTAAGATCTACTATATCACCGTACTTCTTAGTAAATGCTTTTTTATCTTCATCATCGATCTCATCAATTTTCCTGTCATGAAGTACTCTAAAACTTTCCTCAAGCTGAACTATCAGCTTAAATTTATTTTCAGACAACAGATGAGATATACCTCTTAGGGCGGCTGTCAGTGTTCTTTTGCTTGCCAATTCAAATTTCTGGCCTATATAAAAAGCATCAATATAATTCTGGCCGTCAAAAAGTACATTAAAGTAGTTCCTGGCAATATTTGTCAGCAGGTCCAGAGGCGGATTAAATTTTTCTACATATTGCAGGGCTTTTCTGACCTCTTTGTTTTTTAAAGCAAATTCGAAAGCTTTGACCGAATTGGCGTTTATATCATTCGGTGACATACTGTATTTAGTGCCCCAATCAAAAGCTTCTTCGAATTTTTTCTCGGCTACAAGACTGTGAAATTGGGAGGATATAGCATTTATTTTTGATTCATTGGGCAAATTAAAATGATCACATACGTCTATTGCATACTGAATCTTCTTCTCAGCGAGAAGGGTTTGAAATACTTTTTCAGCTATCTTGTTTGTTTCGAAAATACTTATTGAATTATCAAGTATCTTTGATGAGGCTGATTTCAGATCTCCCTCGAGAAGCAAGGCTTTGACCTCATTCTTTACTGCTTCTTTGTCTCCCATAAGCAATATCCGATTTAGTTTCAGGATGGATTCTTTCAGAACTGCTGTTAATTTATACCATCGTACTTAATAATACAACTTATCAGCATTGATTGCAAGATTATAAATCCGGGAAGTTTTAACAATAATAAAAAATTATTGTTAATTATCAACATATTATTGCATAGAAAGAATAATTTATTACATTATATAATTGAAAGCTATCCTATGAACATATATTTTAATTCTTTTCATACAACTCTGATACTAATACAAAAACATAATTACAGGAGATTACTATGAAGAAAATTTCAATTTTTATTACTGTCCTGTGTCTGCTTATTGTAACTTCTTCTTTTGCAGCAGACAATACCAGACTACTGCATCAGCCCGATATCAACTCTGATATTGTGGTATTTGTCTATGCCGGAGATCTCTGGACAGCACCGGTTAACGGCGGCGAAGCAAAAAGACTAACAACCCACCAGGGTACGGAATCTTCACCAAAAATATCCCCGGATGGGAAATGGATCGCCTTTTCAGGCCAGTATGACGGGAATACGGATGTGTTTATTATTCCTTCCGGGGGCGGCGAGCCCGTCAGACTGACTTATCATTCGGGAGGCGATAATGTACAGGACTGGACTCCCGACAGTAAAAAAGTCCTTTTCACTTCATCAAGATTTCACCCTAACAGGCAGTCTCAGCTATTCACGGTTGATATAGAAAATCCGCTTCCCGAACAGCTTCCGATCCCGAGGGCATCACTTGCGAGTTTTTCCACGGACGGAAGGTCAATTGCCTATACGCCGTTGAGCAATGCGTTCGGTACATGGAAAAGATACCGGGGCGGGAGAACAACCCCGGTCTGGCTGATCGATCTTAATGATTATTCACATGTTGAGATACCTCACGAGAACGCAAGCGATTCCTTCCCGGTTTGGCTTGGGGATACGGTATATTTTCTGTCTGACCGGAACAGGGAAATGGCGCTTTACAGTTATAATATCAGCGCTAAAGAGATAAAACAGTTATATAAGAAGAGTAACACGGATATTAAATATCTCTCCGGCGGTGACGGAATGCTCGTTTATGCATCCGAAGGTTATCTGTATAAATTCGATCCGTCATCCGGCAGGCCGGAACAGATCGTGGTGAACGTGCCGAGCGATCAGATCTTTCTCAGACCGTTTTTTAAGGATGTAAGCGGTGAGATCAGGAATTTCGACATCTCCCCGACAGGTAAAAGGGCCGTGTTCGAGGCTCATGGAGAGATCCTGACCTCACCCGAGAAGAAAGGCGATATCCGGAATATTACAAACACTCCCGGTGTCATGGAGAGGTATCCGTCATGGTCACCAGACGGCAAATGGATCACTTATTTCTCGGATGCTTCCGGGGAATATAGCCTTCATATGGTAGATCAGCTGGCTGAAAACAACCCGAGGATCATCGAGATAGAAAATCCTACATTTTTCCAGAGTCCCACATGGTCTTCCGACAGCAAGAAGTTCGTATTTACCGATAAAAAAATGAATATCTGGTGTCTTGATGCCGAAACCTCAGCTATTACAAAGATCGACGAAAGATCCGGCAGCCCGGTATGGTCACCCGACAACAAATGGCTGGCATACCAGAAACGCCTCGATAACCGCTTCGGAGTGATCTGGGTATACTCATTCGAACAGAATAAATCGTTCCAGATAACCGACGGCATGAGTGATGCCGCCGCTCCTGAATTCGACCGTGACGGCAAATACATGTTCTTCAGGGCAAGTACGAATTCGGGGATGTCAAAAAGCGGTCTTGATATGTCATCAAATGACCACCCGGTCACATACAATATATATATAACCGTACTGAGGAACGATCAGCAGTCCCCTTTTGTACCTGAAAGTGATGAAGAAACAGTTGGTGAAACCGAAGAGAAACCTGAAAAAGAGGATTTTGTCGAAACCTTCAGGATCGATCTTGAAAATATAGATCAGAGAATAATTTCCCTTCCCGGACGGGACGGCAGTTATTCCTCCATTCAGTCTGCTCCCGGGGGAAAAGTATTCTACCGCAGCGGATCGAACCTGATGCTGTATGATTTTACAAAAAGAAGCAGCTCGACTTTCATGTCCGGTGTTTCGGCTTACAAAATTACCGCCGACGGCAAAAAAATGCTTTACCGTGCAGGAAGCAACTGGGGAATAGTCGGAACATCCGGCAGTCCGAAAGCAGGGGACGGCCAGATCGATACAGACCTGGAAATCCTCGTGGATCCCAAAGCCGAATGGGGACAGATGCTGCTTGAAGCATGGCGGCTTAACCGGGATTATTTCTATGCACCGAACATGCACGGTGTCGACTGGGAAGCAAATTATAAAAGATACGAAGAGTATATTCCGGACCTTGCCCACAGAAGCGACCTTAATTATGTCCTGGGTGAAATGCTGGGTGAACTCTGCGTGGGACATTCATATGTGCGCGGCGGAGCTATGCCGTCCGTTGATAGGGTACCCGGAGGTCTGCTTGGCTCTGATTATGAGATCGTGAACGGTTTTTACAGGTTTGAGAAGATATACAGCGGCCTGAACTGGAATCCGGGTGCGAGAGCACCTTTGACCGAACCTGGAGTCAATGTCAGCGAAGGTGAATACCTGCTGGCAGTCAACGGTAAGGAATTAAGGGCTCCGATGAATGTCTATCAGCTTTTTGAGAACACCTCCGGTAAACAGATCAAAATTTTGGTCAATTCCGAACCTTCGATGACCGGCGCACGCGAAGTGGTCGTTGTTCCGATCGGTAACGAGGGATCACTGCGAAACCGCGACTGGATCGAAGGCAACAGGAAAAAGGTCGAAGAGATGACTGACGGAAAAGTCGGTTATGTTTATCTGCCGAACACCGGTTCGGGAGGATATTCATACTTTAACCGGTACTTCTTCCCGCAGAAGGATAAGGAAGCGCTGGTAATCGATGAAAGATTTAACGGCGGCGGGCAGGTCGCAAATTATATAATCGATTATCTTGACAAACCGCTGATGAATTACTGGGCGCCGCGTGAAGGACCCGATTACTCATCACCGTTTGCGGCTAATTTCGGTCCCAAGGTAATGATCGTCAACGAAAATGCCGGATCGGGCGGTGACTGGATGCCTTTCTATTTCAGGGAACGCGGTGTCGGTAAACTCGTGGGCAAACGCACATGGGGAGGCCTCGTCGGTATCGGCGGAACACCTTCACTGATGGACGGCGGTTCGGTAACTGCTCCGAATTTCGGGATATTCAGTATAGACGGCGAATGGATCATAGAGAATGTGGGTGTGTATCCGGATTATGATGTGGAAATGACCCCGCAGGATGTGATAAACGGGCGTGATCCGCAGCTTGAGAAAGCAGTCGAGGTGGCGCTCGAAGAACTGAGATCGGGAAAATACACAAAAATTAAACGCCCGGCCTACCCGATCAGAAAGTAATATAATATTACATATATAAAACAAACAGGGGCTGTAACAGGCCCCTGTTTTGCTTTTTCAGAATGTATAACCTAATCCCAGGTTGAAGTAATACCCGGTGAAATCGAAATCCACTTCATCGTCATAACCTGACATTATTGTCATTACCGGGGCATACCTGTAACGCGCCCGGAAGAATGTGAACATTTTGTTGGATATATCCATATTTATCCCTGCCCCAACGTGCCCGCCGAAACCGCTGTCTTTTATAATCTCAATAGCTTCGGGTATGGTTTGGAGAGGGTCCAGCCCATGATCATCAGAGTAGTAATGATAGTACATCTTTGTCATCTCCGAATTTATATCAGAAAAAATATAGCTCAGGCCGGATTCAACAAATAAATCCAGTTGTCCAAAAGACAAGAACTTGTACTGATATCCCATGGTGACAGGTATCCCGGTTATATCCCACTGTTTAAATTCTTTTTTCTGCACAACATCTCTGATATAAAATTCCCTTGATTTGATAAACTCAGATTCAAGAAATATTTTATGTTTTTCATCAAGATTGTATCCCAGTGAAAGGCTACCGGATAAATGCGGATTTTTTTTATAGAAATTTTCAAAAACAATATCGTTAAAATCCGTACTGTAATACTTATCAAAATCTGTTATTGGCAGTG
>JBHPLC010000040.1:0-19166 GCA_042564455.1 Candidatus Zhuqueibacterota bacterium
CCATTACATTTGTCAAATAAAGTACTAAAAGACTTGGAAGTAAAGAAAATCAAGAAAAGTATAGATTCAGATTTAAAAAACAGGCTTAAAACAGAATGTTCTGTATTGAAGGATAATGAGATTCTTTATCTTAATAAATCTGTCTGGAGTAGTTCTGTGATAGAATCTATAAAGAATTATGCAGAGAAAAACAAAATTGACTTGATCGTCATAGGTACACATGGAAGGAGTCAGTTAAGTAAAATGCTATTAGGCAGCGTTGCAGAAAAGATTATTAAATATACTTCTGTGCCAGTTATTACTATTAAGAAGGATATTATAAGCATGGAAAACAATAAGAGTATTTCATGTATACTTGCTGCACATGATCTGTCGGCGAATTCAACAGAAGCTATTAAGACAGCATCCAAATTATCAGATTTATTCATTTCAGCTTTTCATGTCATACATGTAATTCCTGAAGTTCCGAATACTTACCTGTCATCTTATGGCTTAATGTCTGAAGATAGTGAAGAATTGAAAGTAGAAATATTTTTTAAAACCATTCATTCAAAATTCAGATCATTAGTTATCAGTAAAATCTCAGATAGACAAAAACTTAAAGCAAATATTCTTACAGGTAAACCCAGCAATAAGATTGTGGAGTATGCGAAAAATAATAATGTTGACCTAATAGTAATTGGCGGCCGCGGGCATGGTAAAGCTGATGAACATCTACTGGGTTCTACTGCAGACAGAGTTATAAGAAAAGCACAATGCCCTGTTTTGGTGGTATAATGAAATATAAATCAGGAATATAAATTAAGAATGTAAAGAGATATGAAAAATACAGGTAATGTTGAAGAATTTCTGCGTTATTATGAAGAGTATAAGGCAGAAGTACTTGTTCCTACGGAGAAGAAACTGAGAGAGTATTTTGAAGTATGGAAACAGCCCGAATATTGGATTAAATATTCCCGAGGTGACAGTTCTTTATTGCTGACACCTATAAAAGCTATTTCTACAAGAATAAAAAGTCCAGAAAAGGTAGTAGATAAAATCATCAGAAAACCTAATGATTACCCTGAAGGATTATCCAAAGCAAGCATATTAAATATGCCGGATACAATCGGTGTTAGAATAATAATTTTCTTTTTATCTAATTTGCCTCATTTAGATAGTGAAATAAGAAATTCAAAGATTCTAAACTTATCAAAGATATTTACTCCGGAAGCTTACTTACCCAAAGATTTATTGTCAAGATTAGGATTGTCACATATAAAACAGATCGACAAAGAAAGCGGTTATTGTTCTATACATTATTGTACAGTCTTTAAATCATCAAAACATTCTCCTATTATTGAAATTCAGGTAAGGACATTAGCACAGGAATTCTGGAGTGAAATGGAGCATCTGCTGTCGTATAAATCTGAAATGCAATCTGATTTTTTGACGAAGAGGAAATTCAAAATAATGAGTAAGGAAATAAATGCAATTGATGAACACTTTAATATACTCTATGATGAGTTTTTGTTCAGACAGAAAAAAGCCAAGTTTTCCGGAAGAGATCGGATTACAAGTGAAAATTTACCTGCAATTCTTAGTGAATTTAACCTTAGGTGCACCCTTTTAGAGCTCCGGGAGATAGTGAAAATTCTTAACAGCCGAAAAATCAAGTACGTTAATGAATTTATGGATCTTGCTACGCCAGGACGAATCGAAATGATTAGGAACCATATTGTCTCAAAGCTTGGATTTAATCCAAGCACAGCTGAGGTTTTAACAATACTTATAAGTATGAAAGATATAAAAGCCAATACTTCTGATATAAGGCATATAATAAAACAGATAAGTCTTTACGGTTGGCATTGATATTATTACTGAGAAAGACTAAATTAATGAAAAATCATAGCGGGCACTATAATGACACTAAAATTATTCAGAAAACAATCGAAAAAAATCGGGCTTGCACCGGGGGCAGCAGTATTTGTCGGGGAGCAAAAGGTTGAAAAGGTGAGTATTTCTGCAATCGATTATAATAAAGAACATCTGGAAATCAAGGAATTTGAAAAAATTGAAGAAGTATTTCCGTTTAAGGATACATCAACTGTCAGCTGGATAAATATTTACGGTCTGCATGATATAGAACTAATCGAAAAGATTTGTAATCATTTTGATATTCATATGCTTGTTAAGGAAGATATTCTTAATACAGCTCAGCGTCCGAAGATAGAAGTATTTGATGATCATATTTTCATAGTTTTAAAGATGATCTATTATGATGAAAAAGATGTGCTTAACAGAGAACAGGTAAGTATAATTCTTGGGAAAAAGTTTGTTATTACATTTCAGGAACAGCCGGGGGATGTCTTCGATCCTTTGCGGGAGCGCATTAAAACAGGAAAAATACGTCAAAGGCGAAATACAACAGACTATCTTGTATATGCAATAATGGATATGCTTGTTGATAATTATTTTTTCGTTCTGGAACAGATGAACAGCCGGCTGAACGAACTGGACACAGAGGTTTCAGATAATCCCGAAGAAAATATTGTTCAGGAAGTAAAGTCGATAAAAAGAGAACTCCTTCTCCTGAAAAAACTGATCTGGCCGGTTCGTGAATTAGTTGAAAAAACAATAAATGAAGAACATGATTTCTTTTGTGAGTCTACAATTCCATTTCTGAGAGATCTTCGCGACCATACAATGCAGGTAATAGAAACGGTGGAGTTATTCAGGGAAATAGCAAACAGCATTATAAGTCACTATGATTCATATCAGAATAGTAAAATGAATGAAGTGATGAAAATACTTACGTTAATTGCTTCAATATTTATCCCGTTAACATTTATTGCAGGAATTTATGGTATGAACTTCAGAAATATGCCGGAACTGGAATCGGAGTGGGGTTATTTTGTGGTTCTGTCGGTCATTGCTGTAATTGGTGTCTTCATGATATATTACTTTAAAAGAAAAAAGTGGTTTTAAATTCTCTGTAAAAAATCCTAATTACCTCGAAGGAGGATATAAATGTTCAGTGTTCTGGATTTAACCAAATTATTAGTCCCCGGATCAATAATTATCATAAGTTTGATCTTGGGATACATTCTTGACAGAATCCTGATTAAAAAACTTCAATCGAGGTCTTCATTCAGCAAAAAAAGAACTAACGAGATTATAGTAAAACCATTACAGGGTCATATATTCCTCTGGTTTATTCTGTTTTCCCTGAACGCAATGCTGAAACATTTTAAATTGGATCCGGATCAATCATTATTGTTAAACAAATTCATTATTGGAATAGCAATAATATCAGTAACATTAGTTTTTTCAAAGTCTGTTATTGGATATATAAAGACACATCAGTCCAAAGTTAAGGGGGTTTTACCATCACCTTCAATTGTATCATATATTGCAAGAATTATAATATTCAGTATAGGCTTTCTAGTTCTCCTTCAGACCCTTGGTGTCACAATCGCACCGCTTTTAACAGCTTTGGGTGTAGGTGGTTTAGCGGTTGCTCTTGCTTTACAGGATACGCTGTCAAACTTGTTTGCGGGATTCCATATTATAGCATCCAAACAACTTACTTCCGGTGATTATGTAAAGTTAGATACAGGAGAAGAAGGTTATATCCAGGATGTAACCTGGCGAAACACAATAATTAAAACATTTGATAATAACATGATCATTGTACCAAATTCAAGAATTGCTTCTGTAATATTAACAAATTTCAATCAGCCTGTTCAGGAGATGAAAATAAGAATAAAAGTTGGCATAAGTTATGGCAGCGATCTTGAACATGTTGAGAAGGTTACATTAGAAGTCGCCAATGAAGTAATGCAAGCTGTAACAGGAGGTATCCCGGATTCACAAGCTACAATCCGATACAGATCTTTTGATGATTCATCCATTAGCTTCAGAGTTACTTTATATACCACTGAATACGAAATGCAGTTTTTGATCCAGCATGAATTTATTAAACGACTACATAAAAGATATAATAAAGAGGGGATTGTAATCCCATTTCCTATCAGGACGATTTATCAAGCTAAATAAAATCTTTGAAGTTACTGCCTGTCAGAAACTAAAATCCATATCTATATTAAATAATAACAATGGGTTAAAGCTTCAATTGAAGCTTTAACCCCGTGCTGGACTCGTCCGCCTGTGGCCCGCCTGAGGCGAGGCAGGCCCTCCTGAGGCGAGGCAGGCCCGCCTGAGGCGAGGCAGGCCCTCCTGAGGCGTGGCAGGCCCTCCTGAGGCGTGGCAGGCCCTCCTGAGGCGTGGCAAGCGAGATTACGCCAACGGCGAAAACGAACCGCTTAAATTCCTTCTATATTATTAAATATCAATACTTTATAACATTTCGAGACAGAAACCAGATCATGATATTTCGGCAATAACCGCCAGATTTAACGCCTGGAAAGAAGCCGTCCATGCGTGAACTTCGACTCTACGAGGTTTGTAAATCCAAGCCGTTTACCCTGGACATTACTCTGGAGCACAGGTGTATGATCAGCCTGCCCCTATCTTTTTGGGGACTCGGGAGAAGTTGCGAGTCAGGCAGAACCCGCTTTAATGCGATATTGCATGACCTGACCTCAATTCTTTTCCAGTTGAATCTGAATACCAAAGTTCAAAAATAAATACAGCAAAAATATGTCTTGTATTTTATATATTATATTTGTATAATACAGTATTAATATAATATTATACTATGAGGTTATTGTATGGATACAATATCAGATAAAGAAGCAGCGCTTTTGGGACTACTGTGTGAAAAATCCAAACATGCTTATGAAATTAAGCTGGACATAGAAAATCGAAGCATGGATTATTGGACAGAGATTTCACAACCCTCTATATACAAACTTCTTAATAAATTAGAAAAAAGAGAACTCCTGAAAAGTGAGTTTAAGTTGTCTCAGAACAATATTTCTCAAAAAGTCTATTCTGTAACCGAAATGGGGAAAAAACTATTCCGGGAAAAGTTAAAAGACCTTATTTCAAGCTGGCAGCCTTCGATCCACCCTATTGACGTATCATTAAAAAATCTAAATATTCTAAACAAGAAAGATGCTGTTGATTGCTTGAAAAAATATTACATTTCACTGGAAGAGACAATTAAAGGTTATGGCGAGCTTGAAAAATACTTGATTGAAAATCGCGCTCATCTAGCAAACATTCAACTCGCAACAAGGCGAGTTTTCATGTTGAAAGGAGAGAAGAAGTGGCTTGAAAAATTTTTGATAGAATTTGAAAATGAAAAGGAAGGATGAATATTATGTTAGGAGAAAAGCAGTTTAACAGAAGGCGTTTTTTACAATATTCCCTTGCTGCCGCTGCTGGCTATCCGGCAATTACCAAGTTAAATTCAAAGTTGAATCATATAAACTACGGTGGAAAAATGAAGCACGTATATTTCGATTATTTGAATCACAAAATCTATTATGAAACAAGAGGTGATTCTCAAAATACTTTGGTATTCATTCACGGTTGGACATCAAGTATAGAGTCATGGAAGTTTCAACTTGATTCTTTTCCGGCTTATAAAGTTATTGCAGTCGATTTGCCGGGAAATGGAAAAAGCAGCAAAAACGAAGATGCGGAATATACAATGGAAATGTTTGCCGATTCAGTTGCTGCTATCTTGAAAAATGAAAGAGTCGGAAAAGCATTTTTCATAGGACACAGCATGGGATTTACTGTTTCAGAAGTTTTGGCAGTAAAATATCCGGAATTATGCGCTGGAATATGCAGTGTGGATGGCGTCCATTTTGAGCTGCCGGAGGATGAAAAAGGAAAAACAGAATGGAAAGAATATAACAGGAGTTTTGCAGAAAGTCTGAAAACAGAAAAAGGCAGGGATGCATTTATTAACGCTTTGTTCCTTCCCGACACACCGGATATCTTGAAAAATGAAGTATTTAAAACGAGTAGAAAAGTACCTTTAAGCATAGGAAGATCGATGGTAGAAGGTGTGGAAAAGGACATTAAGTATTGGACTAAAAGAGTAATGAACATACCTTGTATAGCAATTCACTCTCCAGTATTTCAATTATCAGAAGACTATAAAAAGGACTTTATGAAAATGTATCCAAAAGCCGAGTATCATGAAATACAAAATGTAAGTCACTTCCTTATGCTTGAAATTCCATATAGAATCAATCAATTGATAAATAATTATCTGGACAAAATACTTTATGAATAGATTATTTCCAAATATCTTAAGACAAATCTGAGTTGTCACTGATAACTCAGAATGTCAAAACACAAAAGAATGGGATCAGATCTTGCAATGAAACATATAGTTCTGTTATATACTTGGATATTCAACAAAGTCTGATTTGCTTTTATCCATTATTTTTTGGTTCTTTGGGAAAATAAAGCCCGATTCTGTATTATGGAATCGGGCTTTATTTTATACTCCTCGGGGGAACCTACAACCCGAAAGTTCGGGATAATCCCGAGTACTCGGGACTCTGCCATCAGAGTTATCAGTAAGTTTTTTATAAGACTCCTTATTTCTTTGATTCTTCAGAAATCTTTCCCGTTTCATTGCTTCACCACGTGATGCGAATTGTTCAGTATATCTCAATTCCCAAGGTATATAGTGTTTTGGAGATTTTACTTCGCCTGCATTATGTCGATTTATTCGAGCTTTCACATTATCGGTCTGGCCAATATAATACCGATCAAAACTCTTGCTGTATAATATGTAAATATAGTACATATCGATCTCCATAATAAAAAAGGCAGCTACGTATTAAATCCGCAACTGCCTTTTGCTCCCCGTGCTGGACACGAGACGAACCGCTCTATTTCCTTTTATGTTGTAAAATATCAATACTTTATAACATTTCGAGATAGGCACCAAGTCATGCTTTTCAGGCAAAAACCGCCCGATTTGACTCCCGGGAAGAAGCCTTCAATGCGTGAATTAAGGCTTTACGAGCTGCGTAAATCGAAACCGTTTATACTGGATGTCGCGCTCGAGTATCGGCGAATGATAGACTCAGGTGAAATAGCGAGTCAAGCGGAGCTGGCTCGAAAGTTGGGGCTGTCACGAGCGAGAGTCACGCAGGTCTTGAATGTTTTTGAAGATTGGCAATTAAGTAGCGATTTTCGTTGGATTAGCCTCTATTTTTTATTATACTTGGTAGATACATTTTTATAGTGATCCTTTTCCAAATTCTCCCAACTGCTTGCAGGAATAATACCACAACGAATGTTTGCAAATTGCGATGTGAAATTTTGATAATCTTATTTAAATGTCTAAAATACACCGTTTTTAATAGTGATTCAATAAGGGATTTTGTATGAAATACGCTTTTAAGGAACTTGTTGACATACCAGCTTTACAGGAACTGACAGATGAATTATATAATGCAACTTCGATCCCCTCTGCCATCATCGCAATGGATGGCGAGATTTTAACTGGATCCGGATGGCAGAGGATATGCACTGATTTTCATCGAAAACATCCGGAGATAGAAAAAGACTGTATTGAAAGTGATGTAAAAATTCGAAAAGAACTGGATAAAGGCGAATTATATGTGATATATAAATGCCCGCGGGGGCTTATTGATGCATCTTCGCCCGTTTTTATAGAAGGAGAGCATGTCGCGAATGTATTTGCCGGCCAGCTTTTTATAGAACCTCCTGATGATAAAACAGAGATGTTTTTTCGCGAACAGGCCCAAAAATACGGTTTCGATGAAGAGAAATACATTGCAGCATACCATGAAATTCCTGTTTATCCTGAAAAGAAATTCCGGTACGCGTTATCTTTTTTATCTAAACTCGCACATCTGGTTGCTACTATTGGAATGGCCCGGTTAAATGAAAAAAGAGCAACCGAGGCGCTTCAGGAGAGCGAATCGCAGCTTGCCAGCGCCATGAATATCGCTAAGCTGGGTTATTGGGAACTGGATGTCGAAAGCGGCATGTTTACTTTTTCTGACAGTTTCTACAAAATTTTCCGCACGACTGCCAGCGAGATGGGCGGTTATAAGATGTCCATCGCTGACTATTCCAGGCGCTTCGTGCACCCTGAAGATTCACCAATGGTGGCCGAGGAGACGCGTAAGGCAATAGAAACAGAAGATCCCAATTTCAACCAGCTTCTTGAACACCGGATACTTTATGCCGATGGCAGCATCGGCCACATCGCTGTGCATTACTTCATTGTCAAAGACCATCATGGAAAAACCATCAAGACTTACGGCGTCAATCAGGACATCACAGAGCGAAAACGGGCAGAGGAGGCGCTGACTCATTCACACAACTTAATGAGCTATGTCATCGAGCATAGCAGGAGCGCAATTGCAGTGCATGACAGGGACTTGAAATATATCTATGTGAGCCAGCGCTACCTTGACGAATATAGGGTGAAGGAAAAAGATATAATCGGGAAACATCATTATGACGTATTTCCTGATCTGCCTCAAAAATGGAGAGATGTGCATCAAAAGGCTTTGGCAGGTGAAATATCGAGCGCCGAAGACGATCCCTATGAGCGGGAAGACGGTACTGTTGATTGGACACGCTGGGAATGCCGGCCATGGTATGAAAAAGATGGTTCGATCGGAGGTATTATTGTATATACTGAAGTTGTCACAAAGCGTAAAAAGGCGGAAGTTATCCTGCAGGAGGCATTACGTTTAAATAATGCAGTCATCGACAATGCTCAAGACGGTATAATATTGTATGGTCCAGACTTGCGTTATCAAATATGGAATCCATTTATGGAAAAAATTTCCGGAAAGAATGCTAAAGACGTAATTGGGAAACACCCGCTTGAAGTGTTCCCATTCTTGCAGGAAGTTGGGGTTATTGAACGCCTGGAGCAAACACTTCTAGGGAATAAAACTGAGACAATAGATTTTCCTTATACGATACCCGAAACAGGACGAACCGGCTGGACTTCTGATTCTCTTTCACCAATATATGATTCAGATGGTAAAATAACTGGTATCGTTGGAATTGTACGGGATATTACTGAGCGGAAGAAAGCGGAAGAGCAGATTCTTGAGGACAAACACAGGCTTGAATCTGTAATTAACAGTATTCCTGATGCGACAGTAATAACAAATGATAAACGGGAAATCCTTATGTGCAATCCTGCTTTTACAGAGATTTTCGGATACTCTTTGGATGAAATTAAAGGGATTAAAACGTCAGTTTTTTATGCTGATGAGGACAGTTATAACAAATTGGGTAAAGAGAGATACAGCGTAAATGCCGAGATGAAAACCGACAGATATATAAATTACTACAAGAGAAAAAACGGGGAGATATTTCCTGCTGAAACTATCGGAACACCTTTTAAAGATGATTCGGGAAAAACTCTTGGTTTTATCGGCATAATGCATGACATGACTGAAGAATTTAAAAATCAGGAAGAAAAACAGAAACTTGAAGAACAATTATTACAGGCACAGAAAATGGAATCGATAGGCAGGCTTGCCGGCGGCATAGCGCATGATTTTAACAACATTCTGGTCGGGATAATGGGATATGCGGAACTGCTCGTAATGAAATATCCTGACAAACAAAAAGATGAAGGTAATGCAGCAGACGTTATTCTTCAGGGCGCTGAGAGAGCCTCAGACCTGACAAAACAGCTGCTTGGATTTGCCAGGGCCGGAAAATTTAATCCAGTTGCAATGGACATAAATAAACTTATTGAGAAAACCGTTAATGTTTCTGAAAAGATCTTTGAGAAAAAGGTTGAAGTGGTATATGACCTGGATAATAAACTTCATCCGGTGAAAGCGGATACAGGACAGATGGACCAGGTTTTGACAAACCTTATTATTAACGCTGTTGATGCAATGCCGGGAGGCGGAAAAATAGAATTCATAACTCAGAACGTCGTCCTGGATGATTCATTTTCAGATCAATTCTCTGAATTTCATCCCGGTAATTACATAAAGATTTCTGTCACTGATTCAGGAATAGGGATACCGAAAGAGATCAGCGATAAAATATTTGAGCCGTTCTACACAACCAAAGGTAAAGGAAAAGGAACCGGATTGGGTCTGGCAACAGTTTACGGTATTGTTAAAAATCATAACGGCCAAATACAAGTTTCCAGCAAACCAGGCAAAGGAACGACATTTACGATCTATCTTCCATCAACAGAGGAAAAAGTAGCTAAAGAATCTCAGTATGCCGTACCTGTCAAAGGTGATGCCACGATACTTGTCGTAGATGACGAAGAACATGTAAGAAATCTGACGACAAAAATGCTTGAGGATTTAGGATATAAAGTTTTTTCTGCGAAAGATGGAAATGAAGCACTTTCAATTTACAATGACAATAAACATTTAATAGGCCTCGTCTTACTTGATATGATAATGCCTCAAATGGATGGAAAAATAACAAATCAGAAGTTAAGGAATATCAATCCTGACGTAAAAGTTGTTCTGACAAGCGGTTATGCGAAGGACGGGAAAGCCTCTGAAATAATTGCTGAAGGCGCTTACAGATTTATCCAGAAACCTTTCAAGTTGGGAGAACTTTCAAAAACTATTGCAGAAGTATTACAATCTTAACAATATCTGTTAAGTGTAATTTGATACAATAAACCTGTTATTACCCTATCTCTCCCTCTTTTGCCTATAAAGCAAAAACCCATTGCTATATCAAATAACAATGGGTTTTAGAACCTTTCGTAGAAAGCTCCCCGCTCTGGACAGGTGACGAAACCTTTTCCCCTTACACTTTATACCTTCACAGAGTACTTCATCAGTTCTAAAAACAATAAGCCGTACATCACTTTAGGTAGAAAACCTAAAGGATTACCATCCCATCGAAGAGTATGTGCGAAAGATATACGATCATTACAGCTTAGGCAATCAAGAGGATTTATACTTGATGAAGCGCGTAAATATTTAAGACATTTACACGAAGATCCAGCTCTTACAAGATCTGAATTAGCAGAAAGACAGGGAATTTCACGTGCGCGAGTTACTCAAATGATGAATATATTGAATTTGCCAAATGAAATTTTATCTACAATTGAATGCTTCAAAAATAATAATAATATGAGATCCTTTTGGACCGAAAGACGGTTGAGACCTTTAACGCAAATTCAAGACGTAGAAAACTGTCTCGAAAAATTTCACCAACTTTCTGAGGGGGTGATACAAAAATACTAAAAATTATACTAATTAATTAATTGGGTATCTTCTTTAGAGCTTCATGCTGCTAAAGCCAAAAAACATAAAAACCCAGAGATCATATCAAAAAAATAAGGCATCTCTAACACCAGTCTCATTACAGGCCGTGAATACGTTTCAGGCCACCCCAATTTCACTTTAAATACTTAAATTTAAGGAGGGTGCGCTGTGAAACGCAACTCAAAACCAAAGGGAAAAGACAATCCTGCAGACAGCAACACTGTTTCAAACTTGTTGACAAGTTTGAACAAACAAGCTGAGAAAACAGATTGGTATAAGCTTAAAGTCGTAGATATTCAGATATTTTCTGGTGTTTCTTACTATGCTACTGAAACAAATTCAAAGCTCCCCATTGTATTAAAAGCTCCTCAATATTCCTACTGTATTGATGGCCAGCAATATATAGAAGAAGCAGAACAGAATGGCAAAGAAGAAATCTTATGTGAAATTATTGAAGTAGCTGAGACTTCCGAATCTGATCTTGCTATCCGAGTTATTGCTTCCCGGATCGAGACTCGCGGCGGATCTGCATCATTTGTAGAAATGCTTCGCGCCATCAATCAGCTCATTCATTTTCTCTTAAGTTCAAACGAGAACTTATTGCTTTTGTCACATGGGGGAAGACGAAAAGGCGAAGCTTTCAGCAATAATCGAGGAAATGATGTGATAACGGTCATTTCTCAACGACTCAACCAGCATAGAGACCTAATATCCGAATATACAACATACGGGAGATATCTCACAGATGAAGTTCTTAAAACAGCAATCGAAGAACGTAAGTCGAAGAAATTCTTTGTGGGAATTCAAGCTAAGAAGAGAAAAAAAGTTGCAGATCTTCAGCGAGAAGGATTTTCCAAAGATGAAATCACTAACGAAATATCTACATTCGTTTTAAGACAGATTTTCCCAAGCAGACAGGAGGTAAATGAAGAAGAACAGCCTAACGAGTGTAATGGAAATTCTGAAGATTTAGAAATTGAAGATATCCAAACAGAAAACGATGAAATCGAAATACACGAAATGACTGAATTCGAAAAGCTTCAACAGGACATGAAAAATGAAGCGGCAAATCTATTCCAATTCCTCAATTCAAACGAACTCAACAAAGATATTGTTGCTCCCGAGTTTGAAGATGTCCTTGACAAGCTCAATAAACTCTGTGAAAATTACCGTTCAATTGTAGCAGATAATGAATTGATACTGATGAGAGAGGCGGTGTAGTATGGGGAAATTTGTAAATTTTTGTGCGAGTGCTTCCGCCCCTGCTAATTGTCCCGGCAGAAATCTCGACGGCCTTTTGCTCAATGTGCTTTATACAGGCGTTTCTGATTCCGCATATAGAACTGCCAGGAAAACGATTGAATATGTCAATCCTAACTATTTTATACTGGACAGCTCGGGCTTTCAATATTTTATAGGGGAACAGGAGGGAAAGGAGATCACATTTAATCCGAATGAACCGCTTCAATTTGATAAGAAAGTAAACAATTCACCATATCATGTTGTAAAGGTAGCGAAACAGATATCTGATTTAACCAGTCGTATGACAAGGCGAGATATTTTGATTGCTTTGGATTATCCGCTCCAAGAAATAACTAACGTACAGGCGCAGGAAATCGAGTTTCGAAAGAAGTTCGATATAAACGTTGAATTTGCTATTGAGACTGCCCGGCTTAAGAAAGAATCAGGACTCGATTGTAGATTGTTCCTGCCTGTTCAGTGTTTTACTCTTTCTCAGTTCGATGATTTTATGGAAAGGCTGAGAGACGTATTTTTTGACGGCGTATGCACACCACTCAGAAATTACACAATGCGGGAGACAGCAGATTTCATAATAAGATTTCACCAGAAGGGCTTTCGGCAGGTTCATCTGCTAGCGGTTGGGAATTTTCCTTTCATGGCGTTTAGCGCCTACCTGGCACGCCATCACTTTAACTGGTTCTCTGTAGATTCTTCAACCTGGAGGCATAATTCGTTTGCTAACAAGTACTTGAACCCAGCTACTTTACGCTGGATACCTACAGATCAATTACTCAGCTTTAAAAGTGACATAAAATGCAAATGTCCATATTGTCAGTATTATCAGTTGTCGGATATCAAGAATCTTCCAAAAACTGATCGGCAGTATTTCTTAGCTCTGCATAATTACTGGAATACCGAGAATGCTTGCAAAGTTTTCTATGATAATTCGTCGACACTGATAACTCTCGCGAGATATTTGAGAATGACATCGATGAAGGACAAGAAGATTGAAGAAATAATTGACTGTCTGAGCTGGATCGATCTTCATTTAAATAAACAGAAATATTAAGGAAGGAGAGTCAAAATGCTATTTTATAAACCAAAAGGAGCTGCGGCGGAATATGCTAAATGGGCATTAAACATGTACAACGGATGCGCACATAATTGTAGATATTGTTACGGCCGTATGTATGCCACAATGGAAGAGTTCTTCAGTGGATCACAACCAAAATCGGAATATATAAATAATCTTATTAAAGAAGCACCCAGAATGAAGAGTGAAATTGGTGACGAGGAAGTACTGTTGACGTTTCAAGGTGACTGCTATCAGCCTGCTGAACAGCGGTTAAAGCTGACCCGGCAGAGTATTGAGATACTGAATAAATATGATTACAGGTATACAATCTTGACGAAAGGCGGTATGCGGGCGGTTCGTGATTTTGATTTACTGAAAGAGAATCCAAAAGCTCGGTTCGGATCAACGATTGTATTTACAGAACAGCAGGATGCAGATTATTATGAACCGAATGCGCCTGTTTTAAAGGACAGATGGAAGGCTGTCGAGACGGCTCATTCAATGGGTATTCCAACCTGGATAAGTCTCGAACCTGTAATATATCCTTCTCAGGTGTTGGAATTGATAAGGCGATATCATCCTATTGTTAGCCACTGGAAAATTGGAAAACTGAATCACGACAAGAAATATGAAGATACTATTGACTGGGTAGGTTTTCGAAATAATTTAATAAACTTGATGGATTCACTCGGGTATTCCGACGATTATTATTATCTAAAAGACAGCCTTAAAAACTATGTGGATGAAGATTCAGAAGAATAAAATCATCTATTCCAACGCATTAATAAGGAGTGGCTTGTGAGATTAGCAATGCAGATCGGTATAGAGAGATAGTTAAAGAAAAATTGTGAATGATAATTGAAGGAGAAGTTAATGGTATTCCCAACATTACAAGAAATGAAAGAACAACTGGATAGAATAAGAATCCCCTGCAAAGTTGAATACAGAGGGATGACCAAGGCCATATCATTTACTGGCTACCCCTGTCCGTCCTGTAAGAAAACCAATGCAAATTCAAGAGCATATCCTCCTTTATATTTCCTTCACTGTTTTAACAATGAGTGTGCTGCTGCTGATGGATTGTCTATTACCGAATGGGCGCCTGAACTGAACATTCAACTACCCTCAACAGGTAGACAAACATCTTTAAGAAAATTCAACATATTCTACCCAAGACAATATGAAAGTATTATTAATGTCCGGTTGAAGATAAAACAAGAATTGCTTTCACCGGATAATACGTTAATGCTCATGACTCCGGGTGTGGGGAAGTCTCAAACGGTAAGAGAAGAGTTAGTGCAAAATTATATTGGTAAAACAGTTTTGTACAGCACATATAATAAAAAATTACAGAATGAAGCCTTTGAAGATATGCTGAAATTAGGTCCATGCATGAATGTTGTAAAACTCGAAGCTAAGGAAGAAGTTTGTGAAAAGAAGGAAGAACTGTTTAAAATATCTAACGCAGGATACAGACCGTCAGAATTACTCTGTACCAAATGTGAATTTATAAAGAACTGCCAATATTTTGAACAAAGAAAAGAGTTAGGACAGGGAATTTATTTTGTAACGCATCATATGTTAAAATATATCGAACGAAAAATATCAAATCCAGATCTCCTTGTCCTCGATGAAGATATACTGCGGGGATTTTTGCAGAAAGAAACATGTGAATTTGATGAGTTTAAATTACTTACAAATCTGCAGAAAGTTTGTGATACAGATATTATAGACAGTATTCTGAACATATCTAATAAACTTTCAATAGATTTTGTTAAAGAGCAAAATTCATTATATGGGAAAATAATTGAAATTGAGAACAACCATGGATTCAGTGAACAAACATTCCTGGAATTGCTGAGTGAGCAAAGAAAATGTAATCTTGAAGATATAAAAACAGAAATATCACTGTTATTGAATGCGATATTGCAGGTTCCGGTTATAGAATTATATAAAGCTAAGATAAATTATCACACAGTAAATTGGCTCAGTGGATTAATTGTCAGAGATAAACATTCATATATTCATTTAAAGAACGACGGTAAGGTTCTTTTTGAGTACAAATATATTGCACCTTTAGGTTTCGACAGCACACCAATAAAAATATTAGATGCAACAGGTAATAAAAGAGTAATGGAGTCAATAACAAAAAGAGAAATACAAGAAGTAAAATCTGATGTCAAGTACCAGCTCAATGGATTTCATATTAAAAACAAAGTCACCAGATATTCAAGTCAATATTTTACCGGAAATAATTTGAAGTTTAAGATAGCCGAGGCGCTAGAATTTATTACAGGGAAGAAAGTTCTTGTAGTTACATATAAGTCTATTGCTGAAAATCTAAAAAAAATATGCATGGAAGTTGATTCAAACAGGGAATATGAAGCATTTTATTTTCAGGGTGAAAGAGGAATAAACAAGTACAGTGATTGTGATGGAATAATTGTACTGGGCTTGCCATATCCAAATCTTAGTGATTCTTGGTTTGACGCATCAATACTGTTTAAAGATAAAGAAAATGAGGATATTATAAAACTCTGGCCCGAAGTTTTCATGCAGCAGGAAATTTATCAGTTGATACATAGAACCCGTCCTTTGTATAAACCTGTTGATCTCGTTGTGATAGCTGATATATGGCCATCTATGTTACCAAAACCGACAAAAACACAAAATTGCAGTCACACTAATAATCTTGAGATAGCTCAATATCGTCTTGATCAATTCGTAAAAGAGTTCGGATTTATAAACCAGGATCTAGCCTCAATAGCAAATGTCTATGTCAAATCTAAAGAAAACAAAGCAATCGATTTCAGAAACCGAATAATATCAGTGCTGGATAAGGTTAATAATTATGTGAAATGTAATTATAACACCGGTGAACTGTCACAATCAAGAAATTTAAATGAAAAAACTTTAACTAAAAAGGAATACTTCAATAAGATAATTTTTGATATAATATATTATATAACCAAAAAAACACTTCATTGTCAGAGTCTTTTACAAATATTGAATATTCATAATTCGTCTGGAAGTTTAAAAAAATTAGAATGTTTAAAACTTTCCAATACCAAACAGTTCACCGACTTACAAAACTACTTTAAAGAGAAATATAGACACTTTGTTGAGTTCGATGTCAGACTACCACATTTAAGAAATCAAAAAGTGAAAGTTGTCGGTAAGCCAGAAAGAGTGATACAATTTTATAAAGACCTAAGTGATATTGGTATGACTTCGGAGATTACCCAGGATAATATATTCATTTCTAATAAGCACAAAACGGTTTCACAATTTCCCAAAGGAGCCGTTGTTGTATATTTTCCTGATAATAATACCAACACTCTGTATATCGGTTTCGATAAAGATGTTAAAATATTTCTAAATCCAACGGAAAAAGGGTTCTCCAGGTATTTAACTGAAGATATAGGTATTGGTAACGATACAGTCTTAATTACCAACAATGGTAAGATTCTAACGAAGTTGTTTTACAGAGAAGGATTAGAAAAATGTAATGTAATTGATGTCTGTTTAATTGAACGAATTATAAGGAACAGGGATGGTGTGTCAAAGTATATTTCTGTAGATGAAATTCTTCCAGAATATGGAATTGATGAAAATTTAGACGTTTTTGAAAAAGTATTTCAAATATATAACCTCTGGTATAAACAAGGTAAAAATATTGATTTATTGGATTTAAAGAATATTGCTGAGGCAGAAAGTGAAGTTCTCTGGATTATATCCAAGATGGAATATAGAGGATTAAATATAGATGCTGACAAACTGTTACAGGAATCTTACCGGGATGACTTAGATGGTGAATTAAAGAATGTGAATACGGCTATAAAATTGATACAGGAAGATAACAGGCTGCATGAAGAAATAAACCAATTAGGAAAAACCGGTAGAATCTATTCTTCTATACAGAATTTTAAGAAGGACGGAATTGTTAAAAGACTTATTAAACCGGATAATGGCAATGTTTTTATCAAAGCGGATTATTCACAATTTGAACCAAGAATACTTGCGGGGTTATCAAACGATACAAAGATGATAGAAATATTTCAAAACGGGGAAGATATTTATTTTCATTTTGCAGAAGCAGCATCTACTCAAGGGCTGGAGTTAACACGTAGGGCGGCGAAAATATTATTAATCTCTATAATTAACGGAGGTGAAAGAAATACCGAATTTTTCAATATATATAAGACTGAGTTTGCGGAAGCTGTAATTTGGCTGGAAAATTACAAAACAAATGTTATAAGTGAAGGCTTTATGCAATCATTAAATGGCAGAAGATGTACCGTTGATAATGAAACAAAGGTTACGCAGATTTATAATTATCCTGTTCAATCTACAGGGGCGGATGGTTTTAAACTGGCATTAATTGAACTTGATAATCAGTTGAAGCCACATGATGCAGAAATTGTTCATACAGTTCATGATGAAATTATTGTAGAAGCTACAGCCGTTATAGCAGTGGGAATTTCAGATATTGTTAAAGAAGTGATGGAAAGTGAGCTGAATAGAATGCTACCTAACGTGCCGTTTGAAGTTGAACCAGAGATTGTTGAATACGATGTTAATTAAAACATAAACAAGCTCTCCAGACACCCCCAACCGTCCCAAATACAAATTATACGATGAGCATGAAAACTACCTTACAGGTGAGATATTTTGGTTCTATACATTATGTACTTTTATATTTGTGCTGCATTTTCAATTCTAACAGATTCTGCGATTATACCATGTCTACATTTAACACCTTTAATAGGCTTTTTAGAACCTGTTACTATTGCGAACTTCTTGTTATATAATTTATAGAATAATTCATTAATACACATATTAAAGTCAGGACAGTCTGGTTTTACTACAATACAAATTTCATTCTCATTATTTTTAATGAAGAAACGTCTGAAATCATAATTGTCAATAATTACACCAGATTCAAATGACGATATTATTTCACCTTCAACTTTTACCATTTATAAAATGCCCTGTAAAGTAATATATTGTACTATAAAATATCATCAGTACTTTTCAACACGTTCTAATATTGCGTTATATATCCCATTAATATTATTAAGATTTATTGAATCTTCTAGAAAGGATTCAAAATACCAGACCATTAGCGCGTTAAAAGCATTATTTTCGGGTGCTGTTGGGGCGAGCACTCTCGCTTTAATACTTCCAAAAGTTCTGTCTTTGTAATATACCTCTATCCATTTTCTAGAAGACTCCGGCCCTTTTCGTTTGCTGCCGAAATCAACTTTGGTTATATTATTCCATGGAATTGTTTCCTTTCCTGCTATGTTAATACCCTCTTCAGTTAATTCCACAAAATAGCTTCTAAGAAATTTTAAAAAGATCAGGATATATATTCCCAATAAGATAAGTATAATGCCGATCACCATAAAAAGGAGTGATCGTCCCTCTCTCACAATATCCGGATTCACAGGTTGATAAATAAATAGATATCCAAAAACGAAGGGAGGTATCGCTGAAAAAGCAAGAACAACTATGTCAACAAAATTTATTCCGTATTTTTGATAAAAGCTTGCGGAATTTCTTCCCGGTATCTCAAATGAGAACATTTCTTATATTTCCGAAATTTGGTCTTATGTAGCTTGGATTTTACATTAACTAATATTCCAAATCAACTTATTAAAAGTCAACATCCTTACACC
>JBHPLC010000041.1:0-18561 GCA_042564455.1 Candidatus Zhuqueibacterota bacterium
GATAACAATTAGCGGACTGGGAATACGAGAACTGATTTATATTTTCTTTTTTGAAAAGATTGGATATGGACCCGAGGTGGCGTGGAGTTTTTCTATGATAAATATTGCTGTTAATTATGCCATAATATCAATAATGGGGATAATATTTCAAAATAAGGATCCAATTCCAATAATTAATGAAAGTAAAAACTAAAACGTATACAGTTTTAGTGAAAGCTGCCATAAACCTGAATAAAACAGGCGGTTAAGGGCGAGTGTAGAACTGCCTGGAATTTTTAATCAAACAAAGTTTACTCACCATACCGGAAATCCCGCTTTTTACTTGACCAACAGCAGTCCGTAGCGATTCATGCTTTCCTTGTAATCAGTGAGAACATGTATCGGCATCGAGGCATTTCGCACGGTTGAATAGACATCGACACCGAATCCTTCAAGAGAAGGGCGAGCGATCTTCCGGTTTGTGCAGACCTTCATTTCCTCCGAGCAGTCGTCGCAGTAATTGCACGGATCGACATAGAAAATGAAGGCTTTCGGGAATCCCATCAGGAAAACTTCCCGTTCCAGTTTTATGAGTTGTGCGTTGATCTTTTTTGTGAACTCATGCCGTTCATCCGGATCATCCACCTGAAAGGTATAATGCAGCAGAACTGCTTCGGAATATTCCGAAAAGAATTCCCGGCATTTACTGATTGCCGGTGTTTTAGGCGGGCAAACAAGGCAATTATCGTAATCCGGGCATCCGTACATGCATTTCATACGCACCCAGTTCGCCACGACAATATCCGCCGGCTGTATCCACGTATATTCGGCCGCTTTACGTTTTATGACCGAGTCTTCTATTGCTTTCCGATGGTTTTCTATGGGCATGGGATTATTTCCTTTGGTCTGAGATATTTCGTGTATTAAATCTCAGAAATATTATTATATGGTTTTTTCTAATTTGTGGTTTATAATATAATAAATGAACGTGCAATTTACAATCATATCAGGCGTGGACTGCCGGGTTGTTGACAGCTCAGGCTGAATTTGCACAGTTTGATGTGTGAATCCGGAAAGCACAATTTGCCAAAAATCATATAATTCTTGTGAGTCATGGAAAATATATGTAATTTGGTATAGTATCATGCCAGAGATACAAGCCTCAGCACATTATAAACATACGTTAAAAGAACTTTTTGATAGAGGATAGAAATGAGACATTTTGTTACTCTGCTAGTAGTCCTGCTGTTTTCAGCTACAGCAATGGCACAGGAAAAGACCCTGACAGGAGAATTCTCAAAAACCGGTGGATATTGGGGCCCCGCTGTAAAGGTCTCTTCTATAGATGGAAATACTGTTTTTCATATAGGTGGTGCCGGAGGCGCAGTATTTGATAAGAAGTATTTTGTCGGAGGCGGCTTTTTCGCAATGGTCAGCAAAACCGATATTTACGGTTTGAACTACGGCGGATTGATAGTCGACTATATCACCAATTCTGATAATCTGACACATGTATCATTTGGAACGCTTGTAGGCTTTGGCGAAATTGAATATAAACGTCAGAGCACCGGTAGTATAAAAGTTTTTGTGCTTGAGCCGGATGTGAAATTTATGGTCAATGTTAATAAGGATTTAAGGATCGGTCTCGGAGTTGGATACAGATTCATAACCGGATCAAAGCACAGCGATGATTTCCGCGGCCCTTCAGCGACTCTTACTTTTAAATTCGGTTCATTTTCACAATAATCGATGAGTTGTAACATCCTGATATTATGTTGTTTCGGTTCAAAATTACTCTTACTCTATATTGCTCCCCGGATATAATCCTTTTGGTTAATATGTAATTTGATGTAGTATATGATAACAATAGAATAACTTGTTAGAGGGGAAAATATATGAAATCCTGTAGAGAGTGTAAACACCAGATTTCCGAACAGGCCAAGGCTTGCCCTCAGTGCGGGGCACCGCATCCCGCAAGGGAGAAATGGAGTGGGTGGGGTTTTGAGTACAAATCCAAAGCAACACTCGGTGGTCTGCCATGGCTTCACATTTCTTTCAAATTCAAACCGAACGGAATGCCAGTTCCGGCAAAGGGAATCATTGCCATTGGTCAATTTGCTTTTGGTCTCTTCACTATGTCACAATTTGGAATTGGTCTTGTCAGCATCAGTCAGATTACATTAGCCGGCTTTGCATTGGCACAAATTGGAGTCGCTTACTCACTGATAGCACAGGTGGGTTTTTATTTTCATGAAGGATATGGGCAGGTCGTCAAGAATATTATGGAAATTAAAGGAATATTCTAACAGTGCAGATCTGTGTGACTTTAAGTCGGGAAAGTTCTAATTTATGTGCTCATTAAATGCCACTATATTTTTAAAAGGAGCATCATAGAAGATCAGAGCAAAACCTCTAAAATCGCTCTTCGTAACCTAATACTGGTTACGCTTGTCTGCTGGATCCTGTTTACAACGCTTTTCATGATAGGAAATGCAAATGAGGTCCTGGAGAACGATAAAATCCAATTCACAGCTTCCGTTCTGACGCAGATTATGCCGCTCATTTTTTTACCGGGTACCATCATAGAAGGGGACTGGGTACAGGTCATCTTCTTAGTCGGTCTACAACTTATCTCCGTTAATCAGATCACCAAAACCAGTAATAAACTATCTCTTAACTTTAAGCCTAATTTAGTCCAACATGTTCTGAACCGCTACAAATAAAACATTCTGAAGATCCTCTTGATATTTAATTGACTGCTGTAAGGTTTTTTGGGTCCATCCAATAAATTTATCATTATTGAACGGATTCAATGATGTTGTGTTTCTCAAGCAGTTCGACAATATCCAGAATTTCCGGTGTGAGTGATTCGTCGATGTCCGCTTTCCGCATGATTTCACTGATGCTCAGATATTCAGCATTCGGGAACGGCAGATAGAAAAGGAAATTGCCCTGAGGATCGGTCAGGCTGATCTTTCGTTCTTTATGTCCGCGTCCTTCACCTGTCCAGATAGCAACACTTGCAATGCGCTGATTATTCCGGGTGGTTGAAAACCGGGCATTGGTATTTTTCCTTTCCCTGATCTTTCTGCCCTGCAGGGAATCATCACGCTCCTTCCTGAGTACGCTGAGATCCAATTCTAAAAGGATCTTCTTCTGCTTCAGTGAATATCTGAAATAGGGACGTTTTCCCTCACTGACTTCATTTTTGTGCAAGATATCCAATGATGTCAGTGCATCCAAAAACTCCTGAGAGGTGGTAATATGCAAGTTCAGTCTTGATGCTGCTTCTGAAGCAGAGATGTCCTGGTAATTGACCAGCCGTTCAAAAAAACCTTCTGCATAGTCTTTGGATATATATGATCCTAATTTGGCTAACGTTCTAAAGTCCATTGTATCTCTTTATTTTTATTATTCAAACGGATTAATTTTTAGTGTGTTCAATGAGTCGATGATCCGTATTTCTTCGCCTTTCTTAAACCGGTCAAAGAATTTGATGAATAACGAACCGAGCGATTCACAGAGTTGGTTAAACGACAGGTCTTCCTTATAAGCAAAGTAGTCTTCTTTGGTGATATTGACCGAAATATTGCCGTCAAAATCGAATGAAATCCAGGTGTCCTTCGAATAGTCAGGATTGAATGTGTAGAGATGTTTATATCCCTGTGTTCCCCTGATCGGGACGAAGACGATCCGGTTAGTTTCACTATAGGGTATGGCGATCAGATTCTTCAATAGAAACTTTGCGAACTCCAGTACTTCCTCTTTAGTAAACTCTGCTTTTCCTATCGGGTGCGGACGCTGCGTGAATCCGTTCTGAGTTTCTTCAACGGGTGTTGCAGCAAGTTCCAGTATCTCCCTTCCGCGCCATTTTAGCTGTCGTGTAAATATCAAATAGTATGTCCATATCAAAAAAAATATCCCGCATACAAGAAAGAATATGGAGATGGAACTGATCTCAACATGCGCGAATATCGCGGGAATGGTAGCATAGAAAAGTCCCAGGAACACCTCAAACAGAACAATCGTGAGATACTTATAATTTTTTGTTCGTATTGGTATGACCAGGGTAAAAATGCCCGCTGCAAAAAGGACAATGGCAAGATACTTCGCCGCACCTTCGTTTCCGAAAAATATCAGAATAACCGACAGACCAAACAATATTATAACAGCAGGCAGACCAGTATGTTTTTGTTGTTATAGGTTATTAAAAAAAGGCTATCAGTAATCAGGCGAAGCTTGCTCTAAAAGATAAAAAAATGTTTGGCTATGCAATTCTTAATGCACATTTTTATAATTCAGAATGGGGGATTTGTAGTGGTTCAGAGCAATTCGGACTAAATTAGACTTAAAGTTAAGTAAATTGAATCCACACAATTCTCTGATCTATGAATAATTTCAATATATTCTGATACAAGCAATAGTGTGATTACAGCCTGAAACTTTCTTTAGTCTTTTTCTCAAGCTGTTGAATATAGTTTTCCAGCCTTTTCCTTTTCGATGGGTTTTTAATCTCAGCGACATAACCTCTCTCGATCCTGTTAATAAAACCAATTGACAATCCGGTTTCCAAAGCAATTTCGTCGAGAGTGATTTCATTCATTAAACGAAGTTTTCTGAGTTTTGTGAATTGCACAGTCAAGTCCTTTTTATTATTGGAGATATATTCTTCATGTCTACTAATATCTAATATATATTTAAAGCATGCAAGCAGTTTGTAACTTTTTTTAGAAAATCACAATGACAATATGGTGACAGTGCTTTGAGTGGTTTATAATAAATTTAATTATTGTATTACAAAGTAATGAAAATATTTTGATATAAGATGTAAAAAAATACTTGACAAAAGAATATACTTTCCTTATACTTTGTTTAGCTGGATTTGGTGCTGTGCGTGGGGTACTGGCGAACTCTAGCCAACCTTGATGGTAATTGTTTTAAAGCCGGTCTATTATTTTTGCTGCAGTAAATCTAATTATTCTTTGAGCTCGCCTTAATCATAGAATTATTCCGACAAATCGACACACTCATTTACAATTATCTTAATCTAAAGATGAATTAAAGATAATAAACCTAAATAGTCCGGAATACATATATTTAGTTTATTCGTGACGGTTGATTCTATTATCAGGCAATCTCTTTTGATTAATCTAATACTATTTTTTAATTTTCAATCAATAAAGTCAAACTTGTTTTGGTGATGTACAGTTACACTGATTAAAGTTTGACAATAAAAACAATTTAACACGGGAGGAAAAAATGAAAAGACAGATTAGCATTTTGTTGGCACTTTTTTTCATGCTTGGCAGCATAGGTTGTTATGAAGGTGTTGGTGTTGGGATTAGTATTGATGTGGAGAATATAACTCCGCAGTTAATTGATGATTCACTCTATGTGTATTCGGCAAAAATCGTTTGCGGTACAATTTCGGACAGCCTTGCAAATTCCAACTTGCAGTTTTCTGGCCAACCGCTTGTATCGGGAACTTATTTAACGGCAATTAATATACACAATCCTCATGAATATAGTGTGCCGTTCAGTAAACAGGTAGTTGTAACGAATCCGCAAGGACAGCGTCGTGGCAGAGTTGGTGAGCCGTTTCAAGAAAGGTTGGGACCAAATGAAGGAGTTGAAGTCGATTGCTCAAACATCTATGACCTTCTGAGACCTGATAGACCTCCGAAATTTCTTAAAGGATTCGTGGTGATTAAAACTGATCGGAACATCAAACTTGATGTGACCGCTGTTTACACTTTGAAAAACATAATCTCCAAGTAAAATATTTAACTATGAAAAAGGACAAGTTTAATCGGACTCACAAATTCTGGTAATTTTAGGTTAACGCTCTAAACCGGTCAGAAGTCATGCGGTAGTCACAGCCGCAGTAAGTTATAAAAGGGATTCAACAGAAACATTACAAAATTAAAGTAATAAGCAAAATTAACAAAGGAGGATTTAACCATGGACGTTTCAAATATTAAATTAAGCATGGGGTGGCTTCCGGATTACCCGGATTTTAGAGATTACACGATGGAACACAAGATAGTTAAACCAATGGTAAAAGAAATTGGTGCTCTGAAATCAGTAAATTTAGATATTCCTGAGTCAAGGGATTTTAAAGCTTGGTGTTCTCCTGTCGAAAATCAGGGTTCATTAGGTTCTTGTACAGCTAATGCCGGAGTTGGATTAATAGAGTTTTTAGAGCGCAGAGCTTTTGGAAAACATATAGATGCATCAAGGCTTTTTCTTTATAAATCTACAAGAAACCTTCTTCATTGGACAGGAGATACAGGCGCTTTTCTCAGGACAACAATGGGCGCTATGGTTCTGTTTGGTGTGCCTCCAGAAGAATATTGCCCTTATGTTATTAGCGAATTTGATAAAGAGCCTGATGCATTTTGTTACGCTTTTGCTCAAAATTTTCAGGCAATTAAATATTTCCGATTAGATCCGCCTGAAATACCAAAGACTATATTGTTAAAAAGGATTAAGACCTTTATAGCGTTTAAATTACCGTCTATGTTTGGATTTACTGTTTATAATTCATTAGGACAATCGAATGATGATGGAAATATACCTTATCCCAGTGATGGCGAGAGAATATTAGGTGGACATGCTGTTATGGCTGTAGGCTACGATAATAAATTGAAAATTAAAAATACTTTAACTAATGAAGAAACAAAAGGAGCTCTTCTTATTAGAAATTCATGGGGAACAGATTGGGGAGATAATGGTTATGGTTGGCTTCCCTATAAATATGTATTAAACGGATTGGCAATTGATTGGTGGACATTACTAAAAAACGAGTATGTTGAAACGGGGCAGTTTAAGCTTTGATTAGTATATATTTATGAGAATCCGTTAGATATTGGAGGTAAGGCCGTAAGATACTTTTTATAATCATTGTTATATAGGGATTAACATAACTATTGAAGTCCACGATTCCGACAATGAAAAGAGCAATTGTCAATTTAAAGAAATCTTACATGAACAAGTTAAAATCTTTAGTCCTGATACTCTTGAACAAGCTCACAGAAAAGGATCTGACCATTCCCAATTTGAGCCAGCTTTTTTGAAAAATGGATCAAAACTGGGGTAAATCAGAGAAAATTGAGGAAAGTGAAAATCCGCGTAAGCATTTATAAAAAAATCAGTTACACACTAAAAACGCAACAGCCAAAAATAGGAACCAAGTGAGGCTTGTCCCCCGGGTAGAACGATTTGTGATCCTTCTCTATTTAAACATATAAGAGGTCATAGGTATATTTACGTTGAATTATCTTTAACTTTTATTATACTTGTTTTATCGTTTAGTATCAACTAATTGAAAATAGAACCTGCCTGACAGGGGATATAGTAAAAAGGATAGATAATTGTATTATGGCCTCGTATATTTTCCGGAAAATTGTTGCCGGGAAATAGAACAAATCCGAAAAAAATATGATCCGACATTCGACTTGATCAAACCACATATAACGGTTATGTTTCCCGTGCCGGGATCAGTCGGTGAGGAACACATAAAACAGCATATTAAGAATGTCCTGGTTCGTTGGAAATCGTTTGCTATTTGTACGGGAGGTTTAAAGAGATCATGGGACAACAGGCTTCTTCTGACTCTAAAGGACGGAAACGAGAAAGTGATTGAACTTTACAGGGATATTTATTCCGGCCTGCTTTCAAGATATTGCAGAAATGACATAGAATTTATTCCACATTTATCTCTGGGATTGTTCATAAAAGATGTGTCTGAATACACACTGAAAGATCCTCAGAAAGTTGAGTTTGACAAAGAAAAGTTTGATAAGGTCTATAGTAAAGCAAGTACACTGGATCTGACATTTGAAAGAACGATAGATAAACTGTATTTATTAAAACTCAATGATAATTTTTCCCAAATTTCCACTGATTCTGTTTTCCCGTTTGGTTCCGATCAATAACAGATACTTATTTATTATTTGTTGTACAAGATTAAATATACTGATGATATATGTATATCTGTAAAAATAGATTGAACCAAAGAGCATTCTAAAAAGACTAAACAATATAGATACATGTGACTATTTATGAGCATTTACATAGTGAGTGTCAAAGAATTATGATTCAGTTTAGAAAGTTGAACATATTTACAAATTGCGTGTATAAACAAGCACGAGATATCTTAAATAATATATAATTTCAGTTTTTAATGCAGCAGAAGTATTCCAATATCAATAAACCAAGCCGGTTAATAATTATTTGACAATGGGGAAAGAAATGACAGACAAGCTGACTGGATTAGAACAAAATGTGAATATGTTTTTTCAATCGACCGGTATGAAACTGGGTATTATAATTGTATTGACATTGGCCTCAATAATACCTTCAATTATGATAGAAAATCTGATAAACGAAAGACAGGACAGAAAACAGGAAGTAATTAATGAGATCGGCTCAAAATGGAGTCATGAACAGACAGTTACCGGACCGATAGTATCTATTCCATTTAGACAGTATTCTGTTGATAATACCGGCACAAAAACATATTCAACTGAGTACATGCATTTTCTGCCGGATCAGTTAGTTATCAAATCCGAGGTTTTTCCTGAAATACGCTACAGGAGTATTTACGAAGCTATTTTGTATAATTCCCGGATAGCAATAAAGGGAGATTTCACAAGTTTTTCTACTGAGGCAATAAATACTTCAAATGCTGAAATATTATGGAACAGAGCGATTATTTCGCTGGGTATCACAGATATGCTGGGAGTCGTGGAAATAGTTGATGCAAAATTCGATGACATCGCATTATCAATGGAACCGGGTATTGCGGCAAGTCAAACATTTTCCTCCGGAATAAGTTCGAATATTCCGGTAGACGATATGGAGAAAGAATATAATTTTGAATTCATTGTAAGATTGCGTGGCAGTCATCAAATAAGCTTTATTCCTGTGGGTAAAGAGACAAATGTAACAATGGACTCAAACTGGCCGGTCCCCAGTTTTGACGGGGCTTTCCTGCCGGTGGAAAGATCAATTGATACAGATGGTTTTACAGCAAATTGGAAAGTATTGAATTTTAACAGGGCATATCCACAAAACTGGACAGGTGATAATTATTTTAGTGAAGTAGATAATTCTTCGTTTGGCGTAAAGTTTCTTGCTGCTGTAGATATATATCAACAATCAATGCGAACTGTAAAATACTCATTTATTTTTGTTGCACTCACATTTTTAGCATTCTTTTTTTCCGAGATAATGAGCAAAACACGCGTTCATTTAATTCAGTATTTGTTTATCGGTATGGGGATTATACTGTTTTATTTGCTCTTGCTTTCAATATCGGAACATATAAATTTTGACATTTCCTATTTAATATCCAGTGTATCTGTAGCTGCTCTTATAACCGGATACGCAAAGAGCATTTTGAGAAAAAAATCATTGTCATTTATGGTAGGGAGTGTTTTGGTCATTCTTTATATCTTTTTCTATATTTTGTTACAGCTGGAAGATTATGCACTTCTGTTTGGAAGTGCAGGATTATTCATCGTGTTATGCGTAATAATGTATACGACAAGAAATTTAGACTGGTATTCTATCAATAAAGGGAACGTAACATAAATTATCATATCGGTGCTTCGTCGGTGTGCGTGAGCATGTTACACTGCCGATTGCTCCCGAACAGCTCTCCGAAACAGCAACACCGATCCGACAAACAGCGCAGCGAAGAATCCGTTACTCCCTAATATCTCCAGCGGTGGTCTATACGGTAAACCCAACCGGGCGACCACAGCAATCACAGCGACAAACGCCTGAGCAAACGCCATCGCAATCATGGCATATGCCATTCCATGTGGCCGGAAACGGGCGATGAGGGTACCGATAATTCCGACAGCAAACACTCCGGTATACATCAAGTTGGCGTCATCGTTCTCAGTCCCGATGAGACCAACGGTACCGTTCACTCAGAAGAGAAGGAAGGCTGCCGCGAGTGCAAGATAGACGGCGGATTTGTACACGGTATTGTAGGATTTCCTCACTTTAAAGACTATAAAGACGACGATGAATGCTGCCACGATCACAACAATGGGTAGAATAAAGAAAAACAAAAGTTTTATCATTTTGTTTACCTGTCCTTTTTAAGTTCGAATCCGGCAGGATGGTCTCAACTGGTCAAAAAGCAGAACCTTTAGATGTTCATTTAATTAGCCACTTAACAAATTCCTGCATCAACATATATTCCTAATTGTTCTTTACGTTCTCGTTCAATTCAGCTATGCATAGTTCGAGCCGTTTTATTTCTCGTCTTAAGCTGTTTTTTTGAACTATCACCATTGCCCAAATCTCTAAAATGCAAATAGTCAACCATGAACACGTAAAAACGGCCGCATATAATATCTGCATTTGGGTCTCTTCAACCCTGAAAAATTGAAAGCCGCTAAAAGTGAGAGGTACCAAAGCGACAAAAACTAATGCAAAAAAAGTTATCGCAACCCAACGCACCTGTTTGCTGAAGCAGTCTCTTAAATATGAGCGGACGGTTTCTTCTGTTGATTCATCGTAATCCAAAGGACTGTCCACAATCTTTTTTATTTGTTCCTTATCCATTTTGTTTCTCCAAATCATTCATTAAAATATTTATCCCATAATTGTTTTAATTCCTGCCTTGCCTTAAACAATCGAGACTTGACTGTACCCTGGGGAACATTCAGAACTATACTGATCTCAGTTATGCTGAATTGCTCAAAATAATAAAGATTCAAGATAATTCTACTCTTATTTTTCAGGTTTTGCAATAATTCTCTCACTAACAAATCATTTTCTTTTTGATCATTGATCAATTCAATCGAATCAAGTTTTTTATGTTGATATTTACTCTTTTTCTTGATCCAGTCAATTGATTTATTTGTGGCGATCCTAAAAGCCCAGGCTTTGAAATACATTGGATCATTCAATTTATTTATACTTTTTATTATATTCAGCCAGCATTCCTGAGTGACATCCCACGCTGCATGTCTGTTCCCTATCAAACTAAAGACATAGTACCATAATTCTTTCTGCCATCGACTCACCAGTTTATCCATTGCTTTAACATCACCATCCTGTGCTGCCATAACCAGCAATTGGTTCTTAATATTTGAAATATTCTCATTCATCTACTTAATATAGTCTTTTTAGAATACTCTTTGGTTCAATTTAATTTTTATAGATATACATATATCATCAGTACATTTACTCTATTTTGATCTTCAACAGTATTCATACTGTGTCAATATATTAACTTATAATTTCAGGTCAAATTTATTTATCGATACGTATTCTGCTCATCCGAATGTATGAATCCTCCAAAAAATCCGCAACACTTTATCTGATTAACTCCATTAAGTCTGTAACATAACACAGTTAATCAGAATACCCTTATTTTAGGTCGCGGCTAAAGTTTTCATTATCATCAGTTTTGATTTAAATATGTTGATTAGAATTATAATGTAAATATGATTTTATACTAGGAAAGATCAGTCGTATTCAAAAAACATAGCGGAAGATCGATTGCTTTTAGTCAACCATTGGAGTAACCGAGGTGCTAAATAAAATTTCAATAATATAATTTCCTGATCTGAAATTATTCTGAAACAAAATGAAACGGTTTACTGTATATACTAATAGTTGTTCTGTTTTACAGAATAACATCTAAAATAGAGGATTACTATGAGATATCTATCACGAAAAGAAGGAATGATACTGCAATAACAGCTTTGAGATTAAGAGATGATGCATATTGGAGGGCAATATATTAAGAAATACGTAATTTTACCGGCAAAATGATGTCTGCAGGAAGCATATATTTCCCCTTTGAGCATATGAATTATAACGGGTATCTGTATGCGTTTAAGGGTGAACCGACAAAAAAAAGGGGGGATGGATAAGAGGTTTTACCGGATCACGGACAACGGCATTGAAATGCTGAAGGAAACTTATAGAGTTAATAAATATATATGAGTAATATTCGCAATAAAGGAGGAATAATGAAAATTTCAACCATTCTTATAACATATTCAGCTCTGTGTATATTTTTATTTTGTGATACAGCCAATGCTCAGGAAGAGTATAATAGGACTGAAAAGGAAGTACTTGATTACAGTATATTGAAATCATTGTATGGTGAAATACAATGCCTGTTATCCAATAGCAGCATTTCTTCACAAAGTCGAGAAAAAGCGGTCCGTTATGCAGATTTTATAATGAAACATGACCGGGAAATGGGGTATCAGGCGTTTCATGAAATATACGAAAAAACGGGTGAATTTGATAACCTGGAAAAATCTTATAAGAAACGAATTGAAGATTTTCCTAATAAAGTCATTTACAGGATCGAATTAGCCCTATTCTACAGCAATTCTATTGAAAATCATGATAAGTCTTTTGCAATTCTCGAAAAAGTAATATTAGAACATCCGGAAGCAAAAATAGGACTTTATATCTATGGAAAAACGTGCGCTGTTACAGGCAGCAATTTGAATAAAGGAGTCAAATTCTTAAATGACTATTTGCAGTATGAAAATCAGTTGTATCCGGATTTAGCTCATTACTATATTGGAGAAATTTTCAGGACAAAAAATGAAATAAGTAAGGCGATAAAGAAGTATAAGGATGCTTTGGAAGTAAATCCGGAATGTGCGTTAGCAGCCAGGGCGCTTGATCGGATAAACAAGATAAAATCAGTTAAGTAAATTGCAGCGGCCCATAATCTATCGAAGAAGGCTTTTCATACCAGACATCCCGCATCTGCGGGACAGGTGTCAGGTTGTGATTTTTCGGTTGACTATTTGATCTTTTTCGCCTTCTGGTCCCTGCCTGACTGACGCAAAACAAGGCCTGTGACAACTTCATTTTTATCGGTTTCAAAGATAAATGTCGCCTCCACGGCCTTAGCAAAAAACTCAGTCTCCGATTTCGCAAAAATTTCTCCTTTGGACTGTCCCGTTGCCTGAACGAATAATCTCGTTTTATCCCTTGTTACGGTCAGTTTGAATGAGGGTACTATCTCGTAAATACCTACGTATTTCTCCAGTATGGATTCTGCTACGGTCACCTCTTTTTTAGTTTCCTTCAATTTCCTCGATCTGTCCAGCAGATAAAATCCGATATCATCACAACTTACATTTGAATTACACAATACAACTGCCCCGGTCTTCTTCTTTTTATTAAAACCGCAGAATGCCCTGTATCCGCCTGTTCCTCCGTTGTGCCAGATTATCCTGCTATTTTCATTGACAGAAATATGCCAGGCCAGGCCAAGCTCTAAATTGTCCGACACCTTAAATCTTTTTCCGTGAGAGAAATCCACGGCATTGGAAATTTCCGTATTCTCTATACCAAGGTTTGCTCTTATAAACTTAACCATATCGACAGCATTAGACCGTATTGCTCCGGCTCCTGCAAGAGTCGGAATATCCCAGTTTGATACTACCTTTCCGCCGCTGTGTCCGGACGCAAGCTCTCTCGAATTGTTTTCATTGAATTTGATAAATGTATTTTCCATACCGATCTTACTGCATATCCTCTCTTTCAGAACATTTTCGTATTCTTTTCCATTTACCAGTGAAAGAAGATGACCGAGAAATCCCATACCAAGATTCGAGTATTCATATTGGCCGCCAATATCCCGTCTGAGCTTATGGCCGGACACAAAATCATACATATTCTTTACAGTGTAATCCGCATAGGGATTTTGTGGATCTTCAGGCTTGAAATTATTGGGCATTCGCGGCAATCCAGAATTATGGATCGCAAGATTCAGTAAGGTGATATTATTATTCTTTCTCTTTGGGACTTTTACATCATCAGGCAGATATTTTTCTATCGGATCTTCAAGGTTTAATTCCCCCTTTAAGACCATGTCGGAAAGAATGATACTGGTAAATACTTTTGATATCGATCCGATCTCAAAGATGGAATTTTTATCTACAGGATCTTTTTGGCCTATCTTTTTTTCACCATAGCAGTAATAATCCACAGCATTTTCAGTTATGTATACAACCACTATACCTGTATTATAACCTCCATCCACGCGTTCTCTGACAGAGTTTTTTACATTCTCAGGTATTGTAGTTCCCTGAAACGCAAATACTGTTGTGCTAAAACAGAACCACAGTGTTAATACTGATAAAATATATCTGGTAAGTTTTTTCATGGTCTTATCCAATTTAATTTGTTTTAACGGCCGGAGTATCCTTTTTATAAACTTCAAAATTTTTGTCCTCTATTTTTGGAGTCTTAAAAGGGATCAGAAACATTACCTGTAAATACAGGCTCCAGACCGCAGGCATGAAATGCCGCATTTCCGCAAAGGAAAATGCTATTGAAAGTGCTAAATATATGGTAACTACAATGCTTGCACAGACAAATGTTCTTACGATCAGTTTTACTTGTCTTTTTCGGTCTTCATCTGATTGATAAGGATCCCATTTTTTACCAAACACAGCTTTTTTAATTAAGACCGCAAAAAGGAGATATATCAATGATACTAAGAATATATAATAAAAAGCCTCATACCATTCATCATCAATTTGGACAATATAGATAGCGAATGCTGCAAAAGAGATATACACAAAAACTGCCATACCGATCAATCCGGGCGATATAAAATCGAAAAGGCGTATAGGCTTTAGTTCGGCCTTTCGTATTGTGCGTGAATCTTGTTCCCTCATGAGTTTATAATCTTTTTTAAGTGATATATTCAAAAGTATTAATGGGAGAGTCTGGATCAAAAAACAGATTGTTACCATCAAGGAATCCCAATTGCCTTTCCTTAAATATGTATATCGCATGGCCACAATCAGTAAAACAACCAGGATGCTGCATATATTCAGGATTCTGCTTTTTTTCAGAGTTTTCTCATAAAATTCCATTGGTCGCGGATAAAATCTTGGATATCTTTCCGGAGGATATGTTTCGAACACTTGATCAAGCAGGTTGAAAAGTTTTCTTGGCCTGTAAAAAGAAAGCAGAAATATCTGACTTGAAAATACGACAAAAAATATAATGTTTTCCGGCATGTTTATCTCCCTACAAGTTTCTGTTATTCATTTCATCCCTGAATGCTATCCGGATCTCGGAGTCGGTTACTCCAGATTCGCGTAAAGTTCTGATCGTGTTTCTGAGTTCGTCACTTGCCCACTGATTCAGATCAACCGTACTGTTAGCCTTTGCATCAGGATGAATAAATGTTCCTCTATAGCCTTTAGTCACAATAACAGAATCACGTTCCAGTATGCGGTACGCCTTGGCCACTGTTTTATGATTAAGATTCAGATCGCTTGCAAGATACCGAATGGAAGGCAGGGCAGAACCTGTTTTCAGCTCTTCGCTGAGAACAGCTTGCTTTATTTGTTTGACCAATTGTGTGAAAATCGGAACGGGATCTTCGGTATTAATGACTATTTCCATAAAAATTCACCCTTATATGTACCAGATGTACCCACGGTACATATATATATTCAGAAATGCAAGGAAAAAATGACAGTAATCGAGAAATTTCTCTGTTTCAGTAATATTTTAATATTTTGATTTATTCAGGAATTAAATTGCCCAAAACTCCTGACATCAAATAATTATGTTTTACCGAACCGTATTCCTTTATTTGTTGTATAAGATGTTAAAATAGAAATTATATTGAACCATTCAGGTCTCTGTAAAGACTCTATAAATAGACAAAAGATAAGATAGAACAATGTATTTGCTGAACAATAAGTAGGGAGAAAATATGGGTTGTATTCGAAAAAATATAAAATTGAAACTACTTGTTTTCTTTATTGCTGCTATTTATGTAAACTGTGATCCCGGTTATTATTTTGAGCGTTCAGTCCATGACGGGGATCCACTGTCGGTGCCATCTGACGTCCTCGCACCCCCTGCTGTTGAATATAATGAAGCAGTAGAGAAGGCAAGACTTTTAGCCCGCGATCTGCTTAGTGAGGATAATCTGCCGGGCCTGTCTGCAGCAGTCGCAGTAGATAACAAGCTGGTATGGGCAGAAGGTTTTGGATGGGCTGATCTCAAAAATCGCGTTCCGGTCACGCCGTCTACACAATTCCGGATCGGTACAACAACAAAATCCCTGACAGCGGCCGCTGCGGGTCTGCTCTTTGAGAGAGGACTTCTTGATTTGGATGCGGTTGTGCAGAAGTACGTACCGGATTTCCCTAAGAAGCAGTGGGATGTCACTACCCGACAGTTGATGGCTCACATATCCGGTATCCGGCACTACGGGCATGAAGAGAATATATTAAGTATTGGTAAAAAGCATTACCATAATGTGCTTGAAAGCCTGGACATATTTGCTGATTATCCTCTTCTGTTCAAGCCCTCAACAGAATACAGATACTCTTCTTACGGCTGGATTCTGGTCGGTGCGATCATTCAGGCGGCAGCCGGAGAACCGTACTTCGATTTCATGGAGCGCGAGATATTCAAGTCACTCGGTATGCAAAACACGGTTCCCGACTATGCAAATCGCGTAATGCCGAACCGCGCAAGTTTCTACTGGCCATTCATGGCTACGAACACCCGATTGGGCATAGAGAATGCAACCGAAGCGGATCTGTCCGTGCTTTTACCTGCCGCAGGATACATCTCTACACCGGTGGACCTGGTTCAATTTGGTATAGCTATGCTGGGGGGCAGCCTGCTCAAGCCCAAGACCGTCGAAATGCTCCAGACGGTACAAGAGCTAACATCCGGTGAGACTACAGAGTCGGGATTTGGCTGGGATGTTCGCAGTGTTTCAACAGGCGAAAATTCGACCTCCAGTCTTATGATAAGTTGTCCAGGTACTACAGTCGGTGGAACGACCTCGTTCATGATTTTCCCCGAACACCGTATGGTTATTGCAGTCGTGTCGAACGTATCCTTCGCAGAAGGTGTATCTCCCTTCGCAGTCAAAGTAGCCGGTCTCTTCAGTGATACAAGGTAACTTTAGAATCTATACTCCAAAAAAAAGCCTCGAGTTTTCGAGGCTTTCAATAGTCAAGCGAAGCTTGTACTCCGTGCTGGACTCGTCCGCCTGTGGCCCGCCTAAGGCGAGGCAGGCGAGATTACGCCTTCATCGAATATCTGTATATTCCTGTTAATATTACCTTATATGAATGTGTAATCTATGTTGTAATTTTGATTGTTAATCCTGTAAAATATATCGGTGATTGCAGCAATTATGCCCTAAAGTCAGGGTTTTGTCCCGGATTAATTTAATTTTACTGTTAAAACCCTGCGCATGGCCGTAATCTTCATCGCACATTTCTGCGTTTGCATATTTCCCGGCACCTTCCTTAATGAAAGCCTCTACAATAACACATTTTGTTACTTTCATTTCAAAAACCTTTTCTGAATCTTCCACAATTTCAAATTCCGTTAAATCGTTCAAAGCACTATTTTTGTCACGAAATCTCTCACAATATGTACTAAAATCATTCTTCTTTGACGTTTTTGCCAAATCCTTTCCTAAGTTTACACCATTGTTATGCGCCATTTTACTCAGAATTATAATCAATCTTTCTTCTCCAATATCCTCTTCAATCGCTTTCAGGATATCGATTCTTCGTTTGGCAAGTCTTTGGAAATAACTTCGAATAGTCAGCTTATAAGGAAAATCTTTATCGAATTTGTCTGCGAAATTTAGATTTTTTGGAGTAAATGAAGTACCGATCCCAGCGTAGATAAGTGCGCAGGCTGGAAGAGCCTGATTTAAAAACTCCCTCCGGTTAGAACTGATAAAATTATTTTCTGCCATAATAACCTCCTTTAATATGTTAACCTCACAACCAAAAAGTAGGTGACAATTAGTCAACATTGAAGTTTATTCAAGTTTCTATTAGTCTACGACATACTATTGCAAAATGTTTCTTGAATTTCTACAATATGTTATTGTTAATCAATAAACTATTATTGTTTAACGCTAATTTTTGTCCTTATTACTTTTCAGCTTATATAATTAGTGGACGGAATACTTTTTGCTTCTATGTAGTCAAATATAAGTACTTTATAGCATTTCAAGACAGACATCAGTTCATGATATTTCGGCAATAACCGCCAGATTTAACGCCTGGAAAGAAGCCGTCCATGCGTGAACTTCGACTCTACGAGGTTTGTAAATCCAAACCGTTTACCCTGGACATTACTCTGGAGCACAGGCGTATGATCAGCCTGCCCCTTTCTTTTTGGGGATTCGGGTGAAGTTGCGAGTCAGGCTGAACTTGCCAGGAAACTGGGACTGTCTCGTGCGAGAGTCACGCAGGTTTTGAATGTGCTGAAGGTTGATCATGATGAAATAGTCGATATGATGAGATTGAAACCAAGAAATGGTCAGACAGAAAGATGTTTGAGTGAAGTTTAATTCTAACCATCAACCTTAGTCAGGCAAATTTTGTTTGAGTTTATTTCAATTTATCATTATACTTAAGTTCAATACTAATTCTCAAGCGATTTTTTTAAATTGTCAACGATTAGGAAATATACAATGGAAAAACAAAGAATATCCAAAATCATTGATACCTGGGAAAACACAGGTGCCATAACGGATGAAATGTTAAATATTGTTGATGAACGATT
>JBHPLC010000042.1:0-18561 GCA_042564455.1 Candidatus Zhuqueibacterota bacterium
AATTTATTTGCATAATTGGTGCAGTTATTATGTTTTTGAGTTTATTAAAAGTGATGAAATTACACAAAACTGTTGAAAATTCACAAAATATCCTTATGTTCTATATATCCGGTGCAAAATGTTTAACCTTATTCGTATATATAATTGAGATAATATGCGTGAATTAACCGATGACATATTGCTGGAGCGTCTGAAGAAGGGCGAAACGGAAGCTGTCGATGAGCTGTACAGGAGATATTCCGGAAAACTCTATGTGTTTTTCAATTCCGGGATACACCCGTCAAATCCTGAAGACCATGTCCATGATATCTTTATTAAGATCATAAAGAAAGCGGAAAAGTTTAATCCCCGGAAGGCTTCATTCCAGACATGGCTTTTCAGTATCGCGCGCTATCATATGATAGATGTAAAAAGGCGGGAGAGCAGATTTAAATCCGTACCTATTGCAGACAATACTGATTCTAACACAAGCGATAAGCTTGACAGGCTTGAGGTCGGTGATGAAAAAAATACAGACGAGAAGTTATACGAGGAATTCCTTGTCAGATCTGTCCGGAAATGCATAAACAAACTGGAAAAAGAGGAAGAAAAACAGGCGGTGATACTTTATTATCTTTCGGGAAAAGTCTACCGGGAGATAAGTGAAATATTCGGAAGATCGGTCAGCATGATTAAAAGGCATGTAAATGCAGCAAAAGAAAATATAAAGGTCTGCCTGGAAAACAGGGGAATTGATTCATTGTCGTTATAATATTAGATAAATTGATCTCATGAAAGATAATATACTGGAAAATATACTCGAAAAATGGATTGGGTATGAACTGAGTTCCGCTCCGGAAATAAGACCAACCGAAAAGGTATACGCTGCCTTAAGCTCCGGGCAATCCCGGCCATTGACAATATTCAATCCCGGGATAATTCGGTGGGTATCCGTAGGTACGGCGGCGTGTATAATTCTCTTCGCAGTGCTTTTATCCGGTCCTCCCGAAAATCAGATCCCTGTCAAACTGAGGTATGCGGAAATATCTGATGAGCCAATCCGGGAAAAAGGAAAGAAAGAGGAGCCGAAAGGGAGAGGCAGGGGAGTTCCGGTTATATTCAGCAGACTAAATTTTCAGTATTTTGAGGAAAGTGCCGGGGACCTGAAAAATGTTGATATCCTTACCGGTGAAGAAGATCTGTCACTGACAGTAAAAAACAGCTACCGTTTACTTATAGAGCCTGTTGAAGAGAGGTATGTTTATATATTCCAGGTTGACTCTGAAGACAGGATTCTCAGGATATTCCCGAATGAGAACTTCAGTTCCCACAACAATCCGCTCAACATGAGTGAGAGTTATCATCTCCCTGACAATTTAAACTGGTTATATTTTGACAAACCATCCGAAAGAGAAACAATATACATACTTGCTTTCTTTGAAATGCAGAATAATCTGAATGAGCTTTTTGGCCGGTATCAAAGTGAAAGGAACAATACCGAAAAAGCAGCAATTTTGTCTCGGATTCTTGATATATTCTCTGCTGTAGAAAACGGACAGATAGAGAATGCCTTTTTCACACAGATAGAATTTTCAATAAGATAGACAGGTATATCGCCTCAAAATATTCTCTTTCCCAAAAATTTCTCATCTTAGATAATTCAGCGAACTAATCCCTCTTATTTAGTATCTCTGTGTGCAAAATAACTGATCCCTTTCGTATATAATATAAAACATGTTTATATTCAAGGGAGTCAGGATCATGATCACTTTTAAGAAAGTCAGTTTCTTCATCATAGTTGTATTAATTACAACTTTTACCGGGATTTCATTTTCACAGGATGTGCGGTCTGTTAAAATCCCCGGACTCATTGCGCCGGTGAAGCTATTCCCGTATACTTACAGGGACAGGATCGAAATTAATTCCCCGATCAAAATTGATAACGGGAGTGAATATCTGGTCGGATATACTGAGGGGGCTTATGCTCTGATTGACGTGACAATAAAGAATAAGGGGCCTTATTTTGAATCGGGGAAATTCCATGAAGCCAATCAGACAATTATTGATACGCTGGATTTTCCGGAACTTGTAAAAACCGGACTGCATTCAAATGACAGACTTAGTTCGACTGAGACCATAACAGGAAAACCGGTCGGTGAAATTACCACTATCGGAAGACCGAACATGTTTTCCGGGGCAGGTTTTATGGCTGAAGATGAAGATATTATATCCGTTTTAAAAGGGGATAATTTTCTGGTCAGTAAAATGGGCATGAACCATCCGCAGATGGCAAAGATATTGTTTCATGTATGGAATCTGGTAATAAGGGACTACGAGTTGGGAAAAATCGGCCGTTATTACAGTGGAAGTTTTGAGTATATACTCTATAACGGCAAAAAGGTTACTGTTAAAGCTCACGGAACAAAGGGATTTCAGGAGTCGATATTTAATGACGAAGTCAGGGGGAATTTTGAAATAAACATCAGCAGGGAACCGGAGCCGTCCGAGAGAGACTTCCTGAAGGAAAATTATTCCTTTTTAAATAAAAATCAGTTTGATGCATTCATTAAAAAGCTTACATTTATTCATACGGGTGAAATGGTACCCTATTATGTAATGATGTACGGTTTTTATGAAGGACATACAGATTACCGGGCTGATCCTGTTTCAATAGCATTTATATTCGGATTGAAGACAATTGAGGAACTGCACAGTTTCTTTGACGGTGATCTGTACAATGTTTTAAATGAACATTTTACCGGGTATTAAGACTAATATAGTGGAGTGGATATGAAGAAGATACTTATTTTGGTTTTGTTATTGTTATCATGCGGTTCGGCTGAAGAACCTGCTGTAATTGAAGATCTGACAGGAGAATGGTACGAGGGACCTCCCGGGGAGTGGCCTCCGATCACAATGATCAATAATATCGCGTATGCTGATACCAGCTTTCCGGTTGCCGGATGCGGATTTCTTCTGGATATCGGTACCGATACTCTCGCTGTTACGGCAAAACATGTCCTGACCTATTTTAAATCCGGATCAATGAGTACCGTATCGTTCGGCAATTCACTTAAAAGCTGGAAGATGTTCCCGAAGGATAAACCGGATGAGATCGTGATAATTGATAAAATTATCAATGAAAATGATAATGAATCAATTATGGGAGTTGGGGTAGAAAGAGACTGGGTGCTGTTTTCCGTGAAAGAGAAATCGGAAAAAATTCAGCCTATAAAATTCAGGACAGAACCGTTAGTAAAAGGAGAACCGGTTTATATTGTCGGTTGGCGGTATACGGACGAGAACTGTTCTCAGGTTATATATAAAGCGAAATATGAAGAATCCGTTGAAGGTGCGGAGGTCCTGTTGACAGAGTTGTTACAGGATAACAAAATGCCGGGATTGAGCGGATCACCTGTTATAGATTCCAAAGGGAGACTGATCGGGATAATGTCGAAGAAATTCGGAAAAAAAGAGAAAGCCGCTTCGACAGAATATCCGTTAAGGATACTTAAAGAAAAGAACATTATAGTAAAATAATGGATTAAAATTATATGCATTTAATTATAATTGTTTTAACAGCGATCCTGTTTTCGTGCAGCAGTAACGAATCCGAACCGAATGATGTGGAATTTATCGGCGGGAAAAAACACATCCATAACAACGCTGCTTTATGGGGAGATGAACCGGAAGTTGAGCTGAAGTTTGTCCGGAAGATAGGAGACCTTGACGGACTGGATGAGAATTACTGGCTTCATCAACCCAGGGATCTTGCGGTTGATAAAGCAGGAAATGTCTATATCGTCGACCAGAGCAATCACAGGATCCAGAAATATTCACCCGATGGGAAATATATCAGTACTATCGGAAGAGAGGGCGAGGGTCCCGGTGAATTTATTTTCCCGAACAGTATAGATATAAGCAATGACGATATACTCTATGTAAACGACTCTAATAATCTGAGAGTTGTCAGACTAACAACGGACGGTTCAGTAATAAATATATTCAAAAATGGGATACGCAATAATGTTATCCGCCTTTTTTCAGACGGAAATTTTGCAGGCCGGTCTACAGGGAGCGGTTCGAACATACAGGGAGCGGACAGCCTCTGTATGGTTTTTGATAATAATGGGAAAATTGTAAAAGAGATCGGTCTGCCCGTTGACTGGGAAGATGACCGGGCAAATCTTTTACTTAACCTGTTTCATGTGGAAGTGGATAATAAAAACAATGTCTGTTTGTCTTTTATAAATCAGAATCGGATAGATAAATATTCTTATACGGGAGAACATATTTTTACATCTACCCGCCCTCTGAAATTCAAACCGGTAGATAAGGTCGTTTATATTGAAGTCGGACCTGGTAGAAAAACAGGCAAACAGGGAAGGGATGTTCTTACTATTCCGGTAACTAACGGGATAAGTGTGGACTATAAGGAACGAATATGGGTACCGACGGCGAACATGGATTTTACGAAGACCGATACCAATGAATATTTAAGTAAATCCGGCGATAAAGCACCGTTGATGGATTTTCATATATTTAATTCCGAAGGAATATTTCTCGGAAGCCTGCCAATGCCTGTAATGAACAGGTTTTTTACACTCCGTATTTTCGGTTCCCGCCTTTTTCTGATCGATTATTCCGATGATACATGTGTGCTGGAATATGAGATCGTGGACAATTAAATATATGGCATACAGGTACTAAAACAATTAAAAACAGCCGCTGTCATTTGGAGAATGGTTTTTAAAATAAGTAGTTAACTATTTTGTTGTTATGCCGTATAATAATAATTATATTGAATGACAAAATAAAAAATGCTTATTTTATTACCCGCCTTTTCAAAACTAAGAGAAATATATTATGGATAATGATAAACCTATCATTACTATCCGCGGTTTGCGCAAGGCCTACAGCGGAGAGGAATATGTACTGAATGGGATCGATCTGGACATATTACCCGGTCAGATAATCGGATATATCGGACCGAACGGCGCCGGTAAAACCACAACTGTTAAGATCCTTATCGGAATGATATCTGATTTTGAGGGAGATATCACTGTTCTGGATAAGAATATTAAGACTGATCCGTTTGATGTAAAGAAAAATATCGGTTATGTGCCGGAGAATGCGATATTATACGAAAACCTTACTCCGATCGAGTATCTTTCGTTTATCGGACAGTTATACGGTCTGGCAAAAGATGCAGTAGAAGCTAAATCTAAAAAGCTTCTGGAGTTATTTGATCTTTCCGAGAGCGCTGACCAGAGAATGAGCGGTTTCTCCAAAGGTATGAAGCAGAAAGTTCTGATTATAGGCGGTATTCTGCATAATCCTGACATTATTTTTCTTGATGAACCCTTATCGGGACTTGACGCTAATACGGCGATCGTGATCAAGGAGATCCTTGCAGGATTGGCTAAGCAGGGTAAAACGATTTTTTACTGTTCGCATATCATGGATGTGGTTGAGAGGATATCGGACAGGATAGTAATAATTGATAAAGGCAGGATCATTGCGGATGCACCATTCGATGAACTTCAGTCCATGACTAAAGGCGGGGGATCGCTAGAGAAAATATTCTCTCAGCTTACCGGCGGTGAAGAAAAAGAGAATGTTTCCGGCGAATTCCTTGATGCTTTGAACGGGGAAGAATAATGGAAAAGATCGTTCTGGGAATATTGGATAGATTCAAGTGGATCTTCCCGATGTTCGGAGTTGATTACGAGAAAATGCGGTCAATTCTCTGGGTCAAACTGGTTTCCGATAACCGAAGACCGTTCCAGAGTTTTAATACCGGGGCTAATGTAAAGAACAAATCCCATATGTTTATCAAATCGCTTTCATTTAACCTGGTATTCAGCTTATTTATCGGACTATCGATAATACTGCTGGATTCGGTTTTTTTTAGTATGATAATTGTATTCTCATATGTAATTTTTATGATGGGTACGGCTCTGATCTTTGATTATACTTCGGTGCTGCTTGATACAAATGATAATGTAATTCTATTGCCGAGACCGGTTGACAGCAGGACTGTTCTGATGGCGCGCAGTATACATATATTGGTATATATAATCCTGATCGCTCTTTCTCATTCTCTTATCCCGTTGATCATCGGTGTAATAAAATTTGGAGCTGTTCTTCTACCGGGATTTTTTCTATCCCTGATCTCTGCTGCTATGCTCACGGTATTTATCCTTACACTTCTTTACCTTGTTATTCTGCAGTTCTCTACAGGGGAGAAATTTAAGGATATGATCGTTTATTTTCAGATATTTATTGTACTGATCTTTGTCGGTGGTTTTCAGATATTTCCCAGACTTGGTGACAAGATAGACATTGAAAGCCTGACCGTCGCTGTCGGTTCGTGGGCTTATTTTGTTCCTCCTGCCTGGATGGCAGGAACTATCGAGGCATTTGTAAATGGGACATTTCAGGCACCTTATCTTCAGTTAATTCTTTTAACTTTACTGGTACCGGCTGTTGGTGTATTTCTGGTAATAAAATATCTTGGACCGCACTTTTCAAAGAAGCTTGCACGTTTGGACAGCTCACCTGTACAGAAATCTACAGCAAAAAAGAAGATTCGGTCCGCGGGTTTTCTTCCAACGATTTCAAAATTCCTCAGCAAAACCCTGAATGAGAGAGCGGCTTTTGAGATGGTCTGGAATTATACTGCGAGGGACAGACAGTTCAAGCTGGCGACATATCCTGCATTTGGTTATATAATTATCTTCTTTTATATATTTGCCCTGAAGGATTACAGCAGTATCAGTGAAGCTCTGACATCTCTGCCGGAGACTAACAAATTTCTCATCCTGATATATATTATTGTATTTGATGCAATGACATTTATACCAAATCTGATGTTCGGTAAGCAGTTTAAAGCGGCCTGGGTGTATCATGCTGTCCCTCTTAATCATCCGGGTGAAGTATTGACAGGAGCATTAAAGGCAATAATTATCAAATATCTCACTTCATTGTATCTTGTAATAACAGCGGTGATTTTTTATTTCTGGGGAATCTCGAAGATCGATGATATAATATTTGGTTATTTAATGATAGTTTTTATATCGTTGTTAGTATCCTTTATGTTTAAAAAGACATTCCCGTTTTCAAATGAGATAGTCGCGGGAAAAGGTTCAAAATCTCAATTGAAATTTATGCTGGTCATGCCGATTTGTGGTGCGATAATCGGGCTTCACTGGGGTCTCGCAAATTTTGATTATGTAATTCTGCTCCTTTGTCCGGTCCTTTTTGTTGTAAATATCTTATTTAATGAAAAAATACAGGAACACATCCTGGTCAGCTATTTCGGTAACCTGACAGATTTAAATAATGAATCCGAACAATGTATAAAGTGTTTTAATAATCCCTCCTAATAATTATCAGTTTTCCATTCATGTCGATTATTAACATTTTTTAATGACATTTCCGTCTGTAAAAGAAATATGGCATACGGTTTGCAGTTTATTTATGGTACATGGGAGAAATGTCTTTATAAGGTAAAAGTTATATTTATAAGTGTATAAAATTGGACATTTTGTGCAATAATATGCAAAAAGTCAATCAAATTTCTGGTGAAATATTTCACAAGCAGTAAGGTGGGATTAAAAAATGAAATCAGATGTAAAACAGCTTGAAATGCTATTGGAAAGGGAAAAAAACGCAAAACTTATTTGTGCCGAGTTGAATAATTTTGTGGAGCTGAAACCAACATTAATTCTGATCATTGATAAAATAAAAAGTATGGTCAAATGCCAGGCTATAAGTATCAGACTTCATGATGATGGGGATTATCCGTATTACACCTATGATGGATTCCCGGAATCCTTTATTAAACATGAAAACAGCCTCTGTTCGAAAGGCAGAGATGGCAACAGGATACCTTCTCCGGATGGATGTGGTTATTTACTCGATTGTATGTGCGGAAATATAATAAACAGTAATTTTGATCCTTCTTACTCATTTTTTACGAAAAAAGGCAGTTTCTGGTCCAATCATACTACAAAATTATTATCCGAAACCACAGAAGATGACCGACAGAGCAGGACAAGAAATTACTGTAATTCCTGCGGATATGAATCTGTTGCGCTGATCCCGATAAAGAATAAGAATGAAAATATCGGTCTTATACAGATGAATGACAAACGGACAGGTCTGCTCACATTGGATCTGATCGAATATATTGAAATGATCGGCGAGCAGATCGGTTTGGCGATACATAACAGTCAGACCTATGAAAAACTTAAGAATGCTTTAAATGAGATAAATACACTTCGTGATCTTATCCCAATCTGTGCATCATGTAAAAAGATACGTAATGATGACGGATTCTGGGAGCAGGTCGAGGTTTACTTCGGAAAACACTCCGGTTCTGAGTTTTCACATGGCATATGCCCCGATTGCATGGAAACTGCTATGGAACAGGTGGATAATATGGAAAATACAAAAAAACCCCGATAATATCTATCAGGGCTTTCATTGGATATTCATATCAATTTATTTGGATTTTATTCCTAACGGATATACAATATTTGATTCAGGATCTATCACGGTTTTTATTCTTCCGGGAAGTGCGCTTAAGATCGGATTTACTCCGGGGCCGTGCCCGGCATAATCGCTCCATCCGTGTATGATCACACCAACAGTTACCGCTCCTTCATATCTGCCTCTGCCGTAAAAATCATAATGATCAGTTATTGCGACAAGGTCTCCAAGCCTCAGTTTTTTCAGATCATATTTTTCAACTACTTCCGGACAGGTGGTCTGGATGTCATAATCAACATTTTCAAGGAATGATCCGCCGATCCCTGAACCCATGATATGACCCGGGACAGCCAGAACTATCGGTACAACAAGCTGATCACCTTCGATCCTGATGCCCAGGTTTTCGAGCAGGTCGGGCGAAACCTTGTTGATCCTTACGTCCTCAAATCCTTCGATCTTCATGCCTACACCTTGTGCCTTGATCTGAATTTTATCATTCAGAGCAAGTCTTTCCATTACCTCTTTAGGGAACCATACAAGATCATCCGAACCGGCATGTCTTCCGACAAAAATACCTAAAGAACCACTGGCATCACCTGAAACCACTTTTGCTTCGTTACCGATACAGGCGAGTATGGCAAGAGCGCAGGCGCTGGGGCTTGACTGGTCTCTGCCCTGGATCGTTACATCAGGTTCAACATGGTCTGCATTTGCCCAACCGTAGGCAAGGTCACCCATCGAGACAGAATAGTTTATAGATGCCATACCGATACCAAGTTTGGGAGCACCCGTATAAGTTGTTCTGTAACCCCGGCTTCTTGCCGGCTGAACAACTCCCTGTACGGCTGTTGTTATCAGATTGTCCTTATTTGTCTTGAGAACTCCCGGATTTTTACTTGTAGGAGTCTTCGATGGTGTAAATGAAGCTGTAACTTTCGGGATGTTTCCTGAAGTTGTTAAATTGATCCCAAGGTATTTACCTATATTGGCACTCGGATCTATCCTTGATATGATCTTACCGAAGCTTGTAGACAGTATCGGTGTTACACCTATTCCAAGCCCGGAAACATCGCTTGGTCCGCTGCAGATAATACCAATGGTCGCACCGCCGATAAAGTATCCCATTCCATAGTCGGTCTGGGTATCCTTTAGAAGTACAAGATCCCCGAATTTAAGTTCGTTCAAGCCGTACTTTTCGATATCAGGAGCATAGCAGGTCTGAATATGCCAGTTACCGGACAAGCTTGAACGTCCGGGACCCTGACCCATAATCTCCGGCGGTATTTCCTTCACAACGGGTACTTCAAGTTTTCCGTTCTTTACCTTAATATCCATCTTGTCCAGAACATCGGGATCAATACCGTGGATTAAGACATCATCAAATCCGTTAATTTTCAGTCCTGTACCGCGTGTCTTAGCCTGAACAATATTTCCGATCTCGAGTTTGTCCAGGATGTAGTTTTCAAAATGAATTTGCACATAACTGCCGAACCTTCCGACAACAATACCCTTTTCACCTTTTCCTTCACCATTAATGATTCGCACTTCGTTCCCTACAGCAGTATACTGAAGCCATGCGGCGCTGAAATCTCCGTCCCCTACACCTACGGTAGATACACCGACCGTAGCTCTGTCCCCGTTCGCCCAACCGAAGACATACTCGCCGATCCTGAGGTTGTAATTAATGCTGCCTGTTCCGATCGCCATTTTCGGTTCACCGTTCCATGTGGTAGTATACGATCCGGATATCTGGGCAGGAGCTATCTGTCCCTGGACTGCTAAGGTGACCAGTCTGTCCTTGTTCGTGGATATGGTCTGACCGGAGGCCGGATCAATATCCATTAGTATAAATGAAAAGAACAAACACAGTATAAAAGTTAGAAATTGCATTTTCATTAATAAACCTCCATTATACTTTATTGCTGTTCAATCTATTCCGCAGATATTATTATTGGAAATAATATTAACTAATTATAGGTAAGATTAAATAATGGAATTGTCTATACATATACGTCGATTATTTGATTAATAATTCTATTATTTCGAATTTAACAGATTCATTGCTGCTACAGGATCTTCAACCTCAATAACAAACCGGTCATAATCTTCCTCAGCCAGAGCAACCACAACCGCATTTTTCTTCCTGAAAACATCCCAGAATATCTTTTTACCGTCTTTTCTGAAAGTTCCGGCGGTAATTACTCCGGGAATATGTGTTCCGGGTACACGCATCCCTTTATAAAAAGTAAAGACTGATTCATCAGTGTATGCAGACACGATGTGACTGCGGGAAACTTCAATTCCGGATTTAAGCGCAAGTACTTTGTGCAGACCTTGTACCGAGAAAACTACCCTGTCACCTTCAACTGTAATGTTTACCATTTGACACCGGAAGTTTTATTGATTTAAGGGTATTAAATAAGGAATGTATAATTATTCTATCAATATATTAATTGATCAATTTTATAAAAATATATAAATAAAAATTATGATATACAAGAGTTCATTTTTTGATTAAACAAAGAGGAAAGTACAAAATGCATGTGCGAAATTAGTCTTCAGTTGTGAAAAATTCCAACGGATCAGAAACAAAAAACATGGATTTTTATTGAGACATATATTGTTTCATTATTGTCTTGGATTTTTGTATCTTTGAACCGGGGATCCCGTATTAAGGAATTTGATTAAAACAGAGGAAATGAATGAAAAAGCCTACTTATGAAGAGCTGGAAAAGCTGTTAAAGAAATTAAAGGATGATTCGACAGACCGAAAAGATATGGAACGTTCCTTGCAGTATTTCCGGAAAGCAGTTGACAGTTCTTCGGATGCGATCGGTATGTCGACACCTGACGGAAGACATTATTATCAAAATGAGGCATTCGACAGAATGTTTGGCATGAGTGTCGAAAAAGTGGATGGGGAATCCGGCCCTCCGGCGACAATATATGCTGACGAAAAAGTTGGCAGGGAAGTATTTAAGACGATCATGAGCGGTAATACCTGGATCGGTGAAGTTGAGATGCTGGACAGGAATCAGAATATTATTTCAGTATTTTTAAGAGCATATGCCATTAAAGATGAAGACGAAAATGTTATTGGCCTTGTTGGGGTTCATACAGATATTTCAGAAGAGAAGAAAGTAAATGAACTGCTGCGAAGCTCTGAAAAGAAATATCGTAAGCTTTATGAAGGACTCAGGGATGCCTCTGCATCAATAGATATGAATGGAAAGTTCACAGATTTTAATACTGTTTTTCAGAAAATGCTGGGGTATAGAAAAAATGAAATATTTAAGCTGAATTTTAAGAATATTACACCGGAAAAATGGCACGCAAAGGAAGAAAGAATATTAAAAGAACAGGTGATGGTAAAAGGATATTCCCGTGTTTATGAGAAGGAATACATTAGAAAGGATGGAACGGTTTTCCCGGTAGAGTTGAGAACGTATCTGATCAGAGATGATAATGGGAATCCTTCCGGGATATGGACGTTGGTGCGGGATATTACACAGCAGCGCAGAGCAGAAGAGAAAATGAATGAAGCTTACGGATTATTACAGGAAACTCAGAGAATTGCTAAACTGGGCGGCTGGGAATATGATGTAATTAACAATAAAGTTACATGGACTGATGAAGTTTATAGAATTTACGGTGTTGACAAGAACTTTGACCAAAATGATCTTGATAAGGTCGCCGGTTTTTTTAATAGTGATGACAGAGATGTATTGAGAGAAGCTTTCAATAAAGCTATAGAAGAAGGAGAGCCTTATGATCTTGAATTTAGATTTAAGAATGCTAAAGGAAAAGATCTGTGGGTTCGTTCCGAAGGTTCTCCGGAAATTATTGACGGAAAAATTGTGAGAATTAAGGGAAATTTTCAGGATATCACTGAACGAAAAATGTCTGAGATTAAAATGGTGGACGAAATAGAATTTAATGAAACTGTAATTAATACGCTGAACGATACTTTTTTTGTATTTGATCCCTCAACCGGGAAAGCAATAAGATGGAATAAGTACTTCACCAGAATATCAGGATATTCTGATGATGAGATAGCATCAATGAAGGCTCCGGATTCATGGTATAGTGAAGAAGATCTAAAAAAAGCTTCTGCGGCAACAGAAAAAGTTTTCGAAGAAGGACAGGCTACGGTTGAGATATCACTCATTACAAAAAGCGGTGAAAAAATCCCTACGGAATATTCTGTTTCAATGATCAGTGGTGAAGATGGAAATCCCAAATATATTATTTCTGTAGGCAGGGATATGCGGGAGCGTAAAGAAGCCGAGAAAGCTTTTCGTGAAAGTGAACAGCGGTACAAATTGCTTTTTGATAATATGACCGCCGGAGTTGCCGTATATGAAGCTGTAGGTGGGGGAAAGGATTTTGTTTTTCGAAGTATTAATTCTGCAGGAGAAAGAATATGCCAGCTTTCAAGAGATAAAATAATCGGAAATAAAGTTTCTGAGACTTTCTCCGGTGTAAAAGAGATGGGATTGTTTGATATATTTAAAAGAGTATATAAAACAGGAAATCCGGAAAATCTCCAGCTGTCCGAATATAGTGATGATGTGCTGAATATCTGGGTGGAGAACTACGTATTCAGGCTGCCTTCCGGAGAGATCGTTGCAATGTTCGATGATATTACAGAGAAGAAAAAGGTCGAAATAGATAAGAATAAGCTTGAAGAACAGCTGATCCATTCTCAAAAGATGGAATCAATAGGCAGATTAGCAGGCGGGATCGCACATGATTTTAATAATATCCTTGTTGGTATTATGGGATATTCCGAACTGCTTAAGCTTAAATTCCCGGAAACAAACTCTACCGTTGGCGAAGCGGCGAATATTATTTTACAGGGTGCGGAAAGAGCAGCAGACCTTACAAAACAATTACTTGGTTTTGCACGCGGGGGTAAATATAATCCTGTCCCGCTGAATATCAACAGGGAAATTGAAGATACGATGAAAGTATCGGAGAAGATATTTGAGAAAAACATAAAGATAGAATTTGATTTCAATGAGAGTATTGATCCAATAAATGCTGACAGGAATCAGATAAATCAGGTGCTGACTAATCTTATGATCAATGCAAAAGATGCAATGCCGAATGGAGGAGAACTGATCTTTAAGACCGAAAATGTGAATGTCGAAAAAAACTATGTAAAAATATTTCCTGAGTTTTTACCTGGAAATTATGTAAAAATTTCCGTCACAGATACCGGTACAGGAATGACGAAAGATATAAAAGATCATATCTTTGAACCGTTCTTTACGACTAAAGGTGAAGGAAAAGGCACAGGTCTCGGATTGGCGACTGTATACGGGATCATAAAAAATCATGACGGCCATATAAATACTTACAGTGAGCCGGGCGAAGGTACTACATTTAATATTTATTTACCTGCTACCGAAAAAAAGGCAGTTGAGAGAAAAGAGAAAAATAATGTTATTAAGGGAGATGCTACAATATTAGTTGTTGATGACGAGGAGAATGTCAGAAAACTCGCCAGAAGAATGCTCAAATCATTAGGATATAAAGTAATTATTTCCAAAGACGGTAAAGATGCGGAAAGAGTATTCAGGAAAAGACATAAAGATATCGACCTGGTGCTGCTTGATATGATAATGCCGGAGCAGGCAGGCAGAGAGACCAATTTGGCTTTAAGAAAAATGGATCCAAATGTCAAAGTTATATTATCCAGCGGTTACTCTCAGAATGGCAAAGCTACGCAGATATTGAATGAAGGTGTGCTGGGATTTATTCAGAAACCATACAGGTTGGAAGAATTGTCAAAAATTGTTGCAGAGACTTTATCAGAAGATAAATAATATCAATTATTAGTGGTAATTGTCCTGTGACAAGCTGATCTATATACTCAATCCCGGATTATTTTTAAATAGTATTCCGTATCTTCTGAGTATTTGATAAATAAAAACACTATGGTAAACCAATTGAGTAAACAGAAAACCATATAAAATAATCCATTCACCACTCGTTTCCCATCCCAGGATATATTCGTTCCCGATCTCATCAAACATCACTTTTTCACCAAAAAACAGGAAAAAACATAGTCCCCCCAGGATCATCAGACCAATTGTTGAATATCCGGATTCTTTACTTCTTCTGAAAATACCTGATAACCATAGAACCGATGATAAAATGAAGAGTAACATTATCAGAAATCCTGCTATTATAAATAACTCGCTTAAAGCCACCGTGTCCCGGTTAATAAAAATATCCTCTTTGAACAAAGGTATAGAAATCATTATATATATCAGGAAGCCGGAAGATAAAAATGCTAAAGCAGTGAAAATATTACTGGCTGTAATTAATTGATTTTTCATTTTTCCCATACCTGATTATTATACTAATACCTGTTTTTAAATCATTATACATTTATCAGGTAATTTGGTTCATTTACTTTTTTTTGGTTTTTTCCCGCACAAATGCAATTCCTCCGAATCCGCCAATAGCTGCTATATAAAATCCAAGATCATACCATACTCCGCTGTTGACTTTCTCATATATTCGGATCTCAGGTTTAAAAAATTCCAGGATTAAAGATAGAGGGGCTATCCATCCGTGCCATATACCCGAAAAGAATCCCGCAGGTTCATTTTGGGTGCTTGATCCGTCACCGGGGATACAGCCTGTTATTAATAACAGGCTGACCAATATTAATAGTAGTAACCATTTTTTACTAAGCATATTGTTTCTCCGTAATCAAACTGCTGATTGTGAATTATCCACTATTAACATAATATTCAATAATCATTTATCTTTAACATAATCATCCGAAAGTGTTTTCAGAAATGCTACCAGATCGTCAATTTCACTTTCTGATAATCCAAGGTCTCCCAATTCATCACGGTTTACATTTACAGTTGTCTCGGGTGGAGGCCATGGCCCGATGTCTCTCGTATTATAAAAAACAACTACCTCACGGAGAGTTTTGAATATACCATTATGCAAATATGGAGAGGTCAACGCAATATTCCGTAAGGTCGGAACTTTAAATTTACCCAGCTCTTCAGTATTTTCAAGGAATCCGCCAAGCCCGGGATCAGTATAATTTACACCATCCGGATTGAATTCAGCCGGTAAATAATAAAACGGCATCTCTCCATTTTTTGGTGTACCAAGGTTGTCGTATGTATAATCCGTGAAGAGCGGGGGTTGACCTTCCTCTCCGGGAGTGTTTGGATGACATGCCGCACAATTTCCTTTCTCTTCATCCTCAAAAACAGCTAAACCTCTAAGCTCCTCTTCAGTTAACTGTACTTGTCCCTGTAAATACAGATCGTACTTTGAGTTAAACTTGTTAAGTTCGGCCGATCTTTCATATTCTGCAATTGCCTCGGCAGTAAAATTATATGCCTTATCAATATCATCTAAAGCGTCGCTGCCGAAAACTTCTCTGAAAAGGTCTGCATAATCTGCATTTCTGATTTTAATTATTACTGCTTCTTCATTCGGATTTGCCATTTCTAAAAGATTTAAAAAAGGCCCTTTTGCCTGTTCTTCCAGTGTCGCAGCCCGTCCGTCCCAGAATTGCCCTCCGACATACAAACCTTCCTCTTCGTCAAAGTGAAATTCCGGGCTGAAACCGACATATGCTGCTGTCAGGTCATTCCTGTTCCCGAATCTGTCCATGTGAACTCCCCTGGAAACAGGCAGCCCTTTATCCGGATTGCCAAAACCTGATTCAGGAGCGTGACAATCAGCACATGCCTGACCGGGGGGAGTCGACAGATTTTTGTCAAAGAATAACATTTTACCCAATTCTTCTTTAGGTGATAGCTTAATCTCTTTTTCCTGATCAGATGTACAATGGCTATTCAGATATATACCTGTGCAGAATAATAACAGAAATCCAATAAATAAAATAAACCGTTTCATTTTAAGCCTTTATTTATTTAAAATGAGAATGACTATTAATTAATAATCGCTGAAATTGAATAATTTATGACATTTATCCGGAAATAAGCTTCGCGGAGGTAAAATCACACATGTTCAATATCAGTGTGTCCGGATATCTCGGAATTTACGGTACAGAGATCTTCGGATGTCATATTGTGGATATCGTAATTGCCGGTCAGTCGGGCAAAATCCTCAATATCTTTTTTTGATACTTTCAGAAAATTCTCAAGCCTTTCTGCAGATCTGTCAATATCAAACCTGCTTCTTAAATCCGGATCCTGGGTCGCGATTCCCACCGGACATTTGTCAGTGTTGCATATCCTGTACTGCTGGCATCCAATCGCTATCAAGGCAGAAGTTGCCATAGCTACAGCATCAGCGCCTAATGCAATTGCCTTTACAAAATCAGAGGATATTCTGAATCCCCCGGTTATTATCAGAGACACATCCTTAATATTATTTTTGTTGAAGTATTTTCTCGCCCTGTACAAAGCAAATATTGTCGGTACCGAGGTTGAACCTTTTACAAATTTTGATGCTGCTCCTGTAGAACCGGCTCTCCCGTCAATAGTTATAAAATCGGGTTTTGCAAAAAAAGCTATCTCAAGATCGTCTTCGATATTTCCTGCGGCGATCTTAATACCTACCGGTTTTCCGCAGGAAATTTTCCTAAGGTTAGATACTGTTTCTCTGAGGTCATCTTTATTCAGAATATCAGGAAAATGTGACGGGCTGATTATATCAGTACCTTCTTCAAAACCGCGTATTTCAGCTATCTCTTTAGTGACTTTGTTTCCCGGTAAATGACCTCCTATACCTGGTTTAGCGGACTGTCCGATCTTAATTTCTACAGCATCAGCTTTCCTGAGATTTTCTTCTGTGACGCTGTATTTATTAGGCACATACTCAAATATATATTTATAGGAATTCGCCATTGATTCCGGTAAAATTCCTCCTTCACCGGAGCACATCGCCGTTTTTACAGCGGCACTTCCTTTAGCCAATGCGATCTTTGCTTCCCTGGAAAGCGCACCGAAGGACATATGTGATATGTAGACCGGCATATCTATAACAAGCGGCTGTTCAGCACCGGGGCCGATAACTGTTTCAGTATTGACCGGTTCATCTTTATTCAGGGGAAGTTTCGAAAGCTGAGCGCCTTTTATCAGAATGTCCTTCCAGGATATCACCGGTACTTTAGTCCTCATTGGTTCGATGATCGGTTCACCGGTCTGTGCTATCTTCTGGATATCGGAAAAATGATCTTCAAGATCATTCGAAGACCGCTGAAATTCTTTTAAATATCCGCTCAGACTGTCACTTTTAACTGAAGCGGCGGCAGGTTTATCTTCTGCCGCTGATTCAGTTGTCGCGAAAAAAGATCTGTCAGCATCACAGACTGGACAAATCCAGTCTTCCGGGAGTTCGTCCCAGGGAATTCCCTCTGTCGCTTCATCATAAACATAACCGCAGACATCACATTCATAAAGAGCCATTATCGCTCCTTTTTAGATATCCATATTTGCCGGCTCGAAATGTTCCATTGGATGTTTACAGCATGGACATTTCTTTGGCGGTTTTGTTCCGTCATATACATAGCCGCAGACACCGCATTTCCATGTAATTGGTTCTTCTCTTTCAAAGACTTTTCCATTCTCGACCATTTCGAGCAATTTTTTGTACCTGTCTCTGTGGTGTGCTTCTACCTTTGCTATCTGTTTGAACAAAACTGCTGCTTCACGGTTGCCTTCTTCCTCGGCATCTTTGGCAAAGTCAGGATACATTGTTCTTACTTCATAATCTTCACCTTCAAATGCCGCTTTTAAATTCGCTGCAGTATCACCGATTCCGCCGAGCATCGCAAATTCGTCTTTTGCGTGACGCATTTCATTGTCCGCTGTTTCAAGGAAAATCTTGGCAATGTAATGATAACCTTCTTTTTTTGCAATTTTGGCATAATAAGTATACTTGTTACGTGCCTGTGATTCTCCCGCGAATGCTGCTTTCAGGTTTTCTTCCGTTTTGCTCATGGTTATTTCTCCTTAAACTTGTCGAATTTTGCCGATATTACAATACACAAATACAAATGTGATCATAAATCTATTTGAAATGATTATCTATTTTGATTGGATTAACGATGAATCTTTGATCAATCTTGATAAT
>JBHPLC010000043.1:0-17944 GCA_042564455.1 Candidatus Zhuqueibacterota bacterium
CGTAAGCAAAGCTCTCGATGGCGATCAGGAAGCATATACCCTTCTTCTTAAAAAGTACCGGGGTGCCATTTACAGCCTTATCTTTAAAATGGTGCAGAGCAGAGGAGAAGCAGAAGACCTTGTTCAGGAAACCTTTATTAAGGCATTCTCAGCTTTGGCATCCTTTAATGATGAATATGCTTTCTCAACATGGCTGTTTAAGATTGCTTCTAATAACTGCATTGATCACTTAAGGAAAAAACGCCTGAAAACACTATCTTTGGACAAACCAACCGAATCTAAAGACGGTACCATGCCCAAAGACCTGCCTGATTCGATCATTAATCCCGAAATGCAGTTAATTGAGAATGAAAAGCAGTCTATGATAGATCTGGCTATTCAGGACCTCCCCAAAAAATACAGAATCGCAATAATCATGAGACATAAAGAAGAAAAATCCTACGAAGAAATATCGGAAGCTCTTGAGATACCATTAGGAACAGTTAAAGCAAGAATATTCAGAGCAAGAGAGAAACTTAAAAAATACCTTAAAGATCAATTATTCTAATGGAACAATTTGAAGATGATGAAATATTCCGGTTGCCGATAACCGATGTATTAGATTTGCATACTTTTCATCCTTCTGAAACAAAGGATGTTACAAATGAATATCTGAAAGAATGCAAAAAAGTCGGAATTATGCAGGTCAGAATTATACATGGTAAAGGTAAGAGCGTCCAAAAGCATATTATCCATAAATTATTAAAAGAGCACCCATTGGTGAAAAGTTATCATGACGCAGATCCCTTGTCAGGCGGCTGGGGTTCTACTACAGTCATATTAGAAAACGAATAAAACTCTTCCAAGTTTCACCGGCAATTCATATATAAATAAAAAACCCGGGAGTTTTTCCCGGGTTTTTTTAATCTATAAGGTATACTTATTTTTTCTTAATAACTGTTCTTCCGCCTGATGATTTTCCCGCACTTGAAACCGACCTGCCTGCGCTCGAACCACCTCTGCTTACCGAACTTCCAATTGATGATCCGGAAGATGAAGAACGCGATGTTGACCTTGGTGCATTTCTGTTTCCGGAAAAGAGTGAGCTGAATCCTGACGATGTTCTGCTCTGTGAGTAATTACTTCCTCTTGTACCGGGAATAGGTATTTTGATAAAAGGAGCAGCGCTGCCTGGGATCACCGAAACATTCAGATTGCTTCTTCTGAAACTGTCAAGGCTTTTTATAGCGCCTCCGCCGCCTTTCTTCTTAACTTTAGTACTTGTTGCACCTTTTTTAACCGTAGTGGTACCGGAAGTAGACTTACCTGTGGTACCTTTGGTCGTTGTCCTAACGGGAGGACGTTTAACTGAACTTGATCCGGCTTTTGAGGCCGAAGATGAACCCGACTTAATAACTGTCCTCTGACTCCCTGTATTTGTTTTTCCGCTTGTGTTCGATTTTGTCACACTGGTATTTGTATTCCCCTTCGTGACCGATCTGCCTGCAGAAGTGCTCTTTGTAGTAGATATTACAGATGAAGAACTACTGTTTCCCTTTGAAGTAGTTGTAACCTGACCTCCGGTCCTTTGCGATGTAACAGATGTAGAGGAATTAGTAGTTACCGTCCTATCGGCAATAATCTCTCCACGTTTTGAATTTGATCTTTTCTTTAGAGTTGTATACATCGGATAATATAATCCATAACCGTAGTTGTCATAATAACCATAACCGTAACCATAACCGTAGAAATATGGAGAATGATAGAAGTAGTCGTAATATGGAGAATAGTACCTGTAATTCCAGCTGTTATAGTAGAAACCCCAGTAATTATTATACGGATAATGCCAGCTGTAAGCCCAATAGGGATCCCAATAGAAAGGGTCATAATAATAATTATATCTGCCGTACCTGTAAGGATTACCATAGTAATAATTATTTATAACGGGGGTAATCATACTGCAAATTGTATTCTTCGTAATATTCAGGGTCTTCCTGATATACTTCCTCGTAATCATAATCACGAACCGGTAAACTTACAACAGTATAGCAGCTTGTCAGGTATAAAGCCCCTATAAGTAATGCAAGAAACAATACGCGGTTAATTGATTTGATATACATAATTCGGACTCCTGTCTTATTAGAAATTAAGTCCCTAATATATTATACCGCCTAAACACCAAAAAGATTCAATAACAATGCACTTAAGTTAAATATATTTAATAGAACAGCAATTGTCAAGTAAAATCCTAAAAATATAAAATGCCCTAAAAAAATCGTTTAATATGATTTCTTATATTATCGGCAGCATCAGGATTTATCAACATAATACCCAGAAAAATAATCAGCAGACCCTGTAAGAAAGGAAGAACCAGGCCGATTATCCCAATAATTATAAGGGGAACTGCAATTATTTTACGCCATTTGCTGAACTCAAGAATCTGAACGAAAAGAGGCTCTCTTTTAGTATGTGTATTATCAGAGCTCATAAACTGACACCTCATTTGTTTTTGTCTCAAGCAGCACAACTGTCGATTTACCGGTTGACCACCCGCATAACTCGCCCGGATTTATTACAGTTGTACTTCCCTTTCTTATATCCACCTTATGTAAATGGCCATAAACAACGTAATCAAATAATCCGGCGGAAACCAGTGTCTCAATGTTATCCGGTTTATGCATGATCACAAATTTCTTTCCGTCATATTCACATTCATAAGGAGCAGTATGAATATCCTTAAAAACATTCTTCAGGCCGATACGTTCACCATCACAATTTCCGAATACAGCCGTCATCGGAGCATTTAACTTTCTAAACTCTTCAAAAGTAAAGGGAGCAACAATATCACCGGCATGAATGACCTGGTCTACTCTCTCATTGTTGAAATAACGGACAGCCTGCTTTATATTTTCTTTATTGTCATGGCTGTCGGAAACTATGCCTATTTTCATATATATACTATTCTAAAAAGAAAATATTCCGGATTTTTATTAAATTTACTGTCAGCTGATGAATGGTTCTCTCTTACGCAGTTTATTCAATCCAAAATACATAAACAAAGATCCCAGGAGAAAAACTCCGATTTTATTATATATAAGTCTTTGATTCCACACATCAATATCGAGATTACCGGGTCTGTTAAAGGGGATTATATAAAAATTCCAGGCTGACTCTTCAAAAGCCGCAGAGGAAATTAAAATAAGCAGGACGGCTAATGTGCATATTCCGGCAGCATAACCGTTCTTCATAAGTGTTGACAAAAAGAAATTCAGGTTTGCAGCGAAAAAAACAGGTATGAACGAATGAATTATCATCACTTCTATCTCAAAATCAATCATGAAGTAAAATGTTATAAGTGATAAAAGAACCTGTACAAAAAATAGTGTAATAAACTGCACTGTTATCTTGTACATCCAGACCTTATACTGTGAACCCGGTACAGTAAATAATGATTCTATTGTCAGGTTATCTCTCTCTGAGGTCACCATAGACATTGACAGATACCAGGCAAGAACCATCATCGGTATCATATTCATAACAAAAAAAGCTGGTTCTATCGGCATTGACTCTTTTGCCAGGTAATGTGCAATAAATATCATTATGCATTCCCAGAGAATGGCAAAAAACAGGAATATATAGAATTTCCCGGAAAACAGGATCTTTCTGATCTGAATAAATAGAAATATCATGTTTGAAAAAAGCGATATTTCAGACAGTTTGTTCATTTCTTACCTATATAGGATTCAGCATTAATAAATATGCATCTTCAAGTGTCGGTTCTGCAGGTTTAGTTTCCAGATCTTCAGCCGGTTTATTGCTGATGTATTTAATCTTAACGTAATTTTCTTTCCTCATGTGTGAGACTATTTGTACTTTTCTGTTCCATTCAGTAAAAGAATCGGCTGGGATTTCAGCTTCCCACACTTTACCTGATGCATGATTTCTCATATCCTCAGGATCTCCCTGAAATAAAACCTTACCTTTATTAAGCACCGCAACTTCCCTGCACGATGTTGAAATATCTTCTACAATATGAGTCGAGAAGATCACTATTCTATTCTTACTCATTTCCGCAAGCATATTTCTGAAACGTATCCTTTCACGCGGATCCAGCCCGGAAGTAGGCTCATCTACAACAATAATTCTTGGAAGATTCAGCAGCGCCTGAGCAACTCCGACTCTCTGTTTCATTCCACCCGAAAATGTTTTTATCTTATCGTTCCTTCTATCCCAGAGATTTACATTTTTCAGAACGCTCTCTATCAGTTTATGCCTTTCATTCTTATTTCCCCACCTGTTTAATAATGCCATATAATTCAGGTGATTCCAGGCTGTAAATTCACCATAAAGACCAAATTTCTGAGGCAGATAACCGATAAATTTCTGGATGAAGTCTCTGTGACCGCTAAGTTTATAATCATTAAAATATATCTCACCCCGGGAAGGAATGAATAAATTACTAATCAGTCTCATCAGAGTAGATTTTCCGGCGCCGTTAGGCCCCAGTAATCCGAACATTCCGTTCCTGATCTCCAGATCAACTCCATGAAGTGCTCTGACCTGTATTTTCTTTCTGCCGATACCCGGAATTTTAAGAAGTATCCTGTAAAAAAACTTCCTGATTTTCTTAAACCAGCCTTTTATCTTATCGACCTGTACTTCACCTTTATAAATTCTCATCGTGATCGAACGGGAATACCAGATAAAAAGCCACATAAAACACCAGAATATCGTCCAACCGGTCTTCAAATTCCAAAGTCGGTCCAGATAAACGAACATAGCAATAACCTCAAGGACTTTTGCCGATGCAATGAACCTTTTGGCCCTGCGTGATAACTCCGGAATGTTACCCGCATCCTTCCGTATTTTTATAAGATACCATATAGACTTAATAACATTATTGAACAGAAAATAAAAACTGGCAGACATAATAAACAACCAGAAACCAGAACGAAATGTTCTATCAATAAAATGATAATGTACAAATATAAAAAATGCAAATAACGGCACTTTCCAGATAAGATTTTCATATATTGATGACAGATCCTTTTTAAATACACCTTTTTCTCTGAGATTATCTTCTATTCTGGTACGCCTGAAAAAATCTTTCTTGAACTTTGAAGGTTCATTATATATTTTTGTCAAATTTCTAATCCGGATAAACAGGTCATCCCCAAATATCACCTTCTTTTTCCGTCTATCCAGATAATTATAGACATTCCAGAGTATTGCATTAAGGGCAAAAGTAAAAATCACTATCCACAGGATCCTGTATATCAGGCTTTGTACGCCCCAGAGGACCATCCAGACCAGTCCGGCATTCAGTATAATTGCAATCAGTACACCGGGTATCCCCTTCCTCCTCATCCCGTTAATAAAATCATCAATACTTAAATAGAGAACAGGAATATAAACCAATGTCAATAGAGTGGCAAAACTCAGACCTCCGATCAGACTGATAGCAAAAGGTTGAGTCATGTCGCTTGCATTATTGGGCCAGATCGCTAATGGGAGAACTCCCAATATCGTTGTGATCGAAGTCATCAGTATAGGTCTTACCCTTGCTCTGCTGGCATGAAGAAGCGCTCTGCTCCTGCTGAAATTATGCTGTTTTCGTAAAATTGTTATATAATCGATCAAAATTATCCCGTTATTCACTACAATTCCCAAAAGAATAAGAAAAGAGAACAAAGCAAATGGATTCTGTACAGATGTCCCGGTAAAGAACAACAGCCAGAGTGATCCGGTAATTGCCATTGGAATTGAAATAAAAATAATAACAGGAAATTTTACTGATTCAAAAGTTGAAGCCAAAATAGTATATATAATTAAAATACCTATGAGAAACCTTGTCATAACGGTATATAAAAGATTGTCTTCGTCATGGATGATCTCTAAATTGAATCCTCTTGGCAGCCTTATATCATGAATAGCCTCGTCAACTTCTACCCTCAGAGCCTCAAGATCCTGCTGTGTTTGGGCATATTCGTCCCTGAATGTATACCTGATCTCAATCTGTCTTTCCTGGTCTCTACGAAGAATTGACCGCCGGCCTTCATCCATTATGATCCTTGAGACATTCTCAATGGGAATATCACCGACATTAGGAACAGGGATACTCATATCCCGAAGTTCTTCAATGTTCCTTTCTTTTTTTTCGATCATTTTTGCACGTATTACCACTTCACCGTCAGAATCTTTAAATCTTGTGGTCATTTCATTACCCTGCCTTTGTGAGGCAGTAATACCACTCATAATATTCCGCATTGTCAGGTTGTATTGCGACATAGATTTCTGATCACCCCATATCTGTAACTCCAGCCCTCCTTCTCTTAGATTTGATCTAACTCTGCGGGAGTTAACTTCGGGGAATGACCTGAGCCGATCCATGATACTCTCTACAACAAATTTCATAGTTCCCTGATCGTATCCCTTGACCCGGATTATCTCATCGGTTGAACCGAACAGCGCACCGAGGCCGCCCATACCTCCTCCACCGCCGCCCATATCTCCTCCGCCACCACCGCCGGTACCGGTTCTTCCTCCTGCAGAGATACGCTCATAACGAATCGTTCCGCCGGGTATTATATCAGTCTGACTCTCAAGCCTGTCTCTGATATCATCTAAGCTTAATTCTTCATTATTTCTATCATCTTTGTTCATGAATTCAAGAGTCACACTCGCCTCTTCAGGCTGAACATCAGTTCTGAACTCCTTCAGGAAATCAAGAGAATCAACAATATTCTCCACTTCAAGAGCTATCCTGTCAGTGGCATCAAGATCAGCGCCTCTTTCAGTTTCAATATAGATCGGTAATTGTGTTTCTTCCTGTACACCTTCAAAGATCATCATAAACGGACATGTTACAACCGGTGTTACAACGAATAATAAGGTAAGTAATATAATAGTCCTTGCCGGTGATCTCAATCTTGCTTTCAGAAGAATTGTAAATAACTCCATAATTCTGCTGTTTTGCCATTTTTTAAGCACCGAACGTCGTTTTGAAACTTCACTCTCGAAATCTTTCAGACGGATCAGGACCTGAGCTGCATATGACGGTATGACCGTTACGGCAACTATTAAAGATACACCCAGCGGAAAAATCAATGCAAGCATGATTTCCTTTAATATTATCAAGGTTGTATCTGACAAAAAGACTATCGGCAGAAAAATAGCGACAGTAGTTAAAGTAGATGCAAATATTGCTTTGAATACTTCACTGCATCCGATCATACTTGCTTCTTTGGGTTTTTTACCCAATTCATAATGACGGAATATGTTTTCAAGAACAACGATACTATTATCAACAAGCATTCCGACCGCAATGGCCAGACCGATAAGTGAAAGTACATTTATAGTTAATCCGAAATAGTACATCAGATTAAATGTTACAAGAAGTGATATGGGAATTGATAGTAATATCGCTAATACAGTTCTTCCATTCTTCAGGAAGACCAAAAGGACTAACAATGACAGTATTGCACCTGAAATAGCAAGATATTCAATATTGGTGATAGCTTCGGTCATAAAATCAGCAGCATTCATGTTCACAACGATCTGAAGTCCTTCAGGCTCATATATCTTATTTAATCTTTCAATTTCTTCGACAGCATTATTCGCCGTTTTTAATAAATTTGATTCGTTATCTTTTAACAGTGAGATCCCTACTGTTGAACGGCCGTTTATTCTGTATATGCGATCTTCTTCCTGACTGCCGTATTTGATAACGGAAATATCTTTTAATTTTAGTGGTATACTTTCATTAATGATTATATTTTCCAGCTCACTCAATTTTGTGACCTGACCCGATATAGTTACAAAATTTATCGCATTGTTTCTCTTAATCTTACCGAGAAACTCTTTTTCACGGTTAAAAGCATTGATTCTGCTGATCACTGTATTTAAATTTATTCCATATTTTCTCGCCTGGTATTCTTCGATCTCAATCTGAACTTCTCTCAAATTTCCACCGCGAACCCCTACATTCGCTACTCCGTCAATTTTTTCCAGCTCAGGTTTTAATTTTTCTTCAGCGAATTTTCTCAGACTATTAACATCACCTTCTCCCCGAATAGACACATCCATCAGAGCGTTTGAGAGTATCGCAGCCATATCCATGTTCCGGCCGACATTTACGCGGGAATTCTCGGGAAGCCTCGCCGATAACTCATTTATTTTCTGCTCCAGTTTCAGCGAAACGAACTTCATATTTGCCTGAAGTTTAAATTCTGCATTAACAGAACCGCTGCCATTTCTGACTACCGAGGTTATTCTCTCTATATGCTCCATTTTTGCTATTTCACCCTCGATAGGTATGATCAATTCCTTCTCTATCTGATCGGGTGAAGCATTTGGCATGGAGGCTTGAACTGAAATCTGAGGAAATGTAAGGTTAGGTGTAAGTTGAACAGGAAGCTTGTTCCAGGAGATCACTCCCAACAAACTGAGAGCGAGAAAAAACATAGCCGTAGTAACCGGCCTATTTATAGCAATACGTGTTAGAAACATTTAATAACAACTTAAATTCAAAGATAAATTAGTTATAGATCATTATCTGCTTTAAATGGTTTTTGCTGATTACATCATTCCTTTCGGAACTTTTTTGGTCTGAGATCATCCAGTATCAGGTATAGTGACGGTGTAATTACCAAAGTCATCAAAGTAGAAGTCACTAATCCGCCGATAACAGCATATGCAAGAGGAGCCCTCAGTTTTGCACCTTCTCCGATACCGACAACCAGCGGCAGTAATGCCAGTATTGTTGTCATACTTGTCATTATTATAGGCCTGAGCCTGTCCTGACCGGCTTGAAGGATCGCATCCACTCTTTTCATACCTCTTGACCGCAGTTTATTAATATAGTCAACCAATATTATCGCATCATTTACGGCAATTCCGGCAAGCATTATTATTCCGATATATGCCATTATGCTCAACGGCTGATCAATAAAATAGAACAGCAATATTGAACCGATCCCTGCCATGGGGACGGCAAGCATAATAGTAAACGGATGAACAAATGATTCAAACAGAGAAGCCAAAACCATATAAACAAGGACAACAGCCAATAATAAAGCAAATTTCAGATCATCAAAGGACTTCTGCCGTTCCCGCTCCTCACCGGATACCTGAATATTATAGTCTTTCGGTAGAATTATGGAATTCAAATTCATCATTACTTCATCTATTACTTTGCTGTATTTGTAATCCTCGGAAATATCAGCAGAAATAAGACCCACTCTAATTTGTTCTTCTCTGAAAATACTCTTCGGGCTTCTAACAACCTTGAATTCTGCAATATTTTTGAGCTTGATCATACTACCCCGTGCAGTGGTAATGATCGTATTTTCAAGTTCATTCTGGTCTATTTCCGGATAGGCAATTCTAATCTGCCTGTCGTCACCCTCATAATGGAACTCACCTGCTATATTGTCTGATATCAGATTTCTGATCGTAGATGTTACCAGGTTCATGTCAATACCAAATCCTGCAGCCAAAACACGGTCCAGAACAATATTGATCTCCGGTCTACCTTCACGAAAACTTGTCTTTACATTTGTCAGTCCTTCAATATTCTCCATTATTCCTAATGCTTCGTTTGAAATACTCTCGATAATATCCAGTTCCGGTCCTTTTACCAGAATACCGACATTTCCGGACAGACTCCCCAGTGTCTGTTCAATACCGGAAGTCTGCACAACAAAATCAATCTTTGCTTCGGGTATTTCTTCAACGATCGGTCGCACAACTTCAATATATTTGAATGAAGAAATATATTCGGTTTCATTATCTTTCATATTAACGAAAATATGAGCTGTATTGGGACCACGCTCCTCATCAACATAATATCCTTCTGTATTCTGAGTGCCAATTTCAGCATATACTGATTCTATATGATCTTCCGAGCTGGCTAATACCATATCTTCAACATATTTTGATATGTTGGATGTATTTTCTATTCTTGTCCCTTCCGGCATCCGCATTTTAATTGCAAACTGTCTTTGATCAGATCTTGGAATAAATTCCGAGCCTATATGTTCGATCAGGAAATAGGATAATGCCGCCAATGAGAAACCGGTTAAAACAACAAGCCATTTTACGGAAAGTGATCTTTTCAGGAAATTGTAATATAATTTACTGCGTATCTTCTTTGCCTCGATCGCAGGTTTATTCTTTAACAACCTCGCAGCAGCAGCCGGGATCAACATAAATGCAACTAATAATGAAGATAAAAGTGAAAATACCACGGTAAAAGCCTGCTCCTTAAATAATTCAGCTCCTATACCCCGGACATATATGATCGGAAGAAAAACAATTACAGTTGTCAGTGTAGCAGCAAAAATCGCAACGCCGACTTCAGACGACCCAAAAATTGAGGATTCTTTCGGATCTTTCCCTGAACTGCGGTGTCTGAAAATATTTTCCATCACCACAATTGCATTATCAACAAGCATCCCCGCCCCGAGCGCCAATCCTCCAAGAGACATAATATTTAAGGTAATATTGTTAAAATACATCAGTGTAAATGTGGCAAAAATCGAAAGCGGAATTGAAACTGCAACAATAATGGTTGACCAGATATTTCTCAGGAAGAGAGCTAATATCAATATGGCAAGTAAAACTCCCGTTAATGCCGCAAGCTCAACTTCACTGATAGCTCCGGTTATAAAATCCGCCTGGTCTTTTGCAACGTTTATCTCTACTCCGGGAAGATTGCTCTTTATTTCTTCCAACGTCTCATGAATAAGGTTTGATGTGGTAACCGTATTGCTTTTTGCTTCTTTATATATGGAAATTCCGACACCTTCAATACCGTTAAACCTGACTAACGAATTAAAGCTTTTATCAAGAAATTCAACTTCGGCAATATCCGACAGGTAGACCGGAACTCTATCAGCCAAAGATTGACTCGCCTGGGTGCGGCCTGCAGTAGCTCTGTTTTCATCCTGTGATCCGCGCGTTACTTCTTTATAACCGATAACCAGTTCAAGAATATCATTAATATTGTTGAATTCACCGATTCCTTTTATTGCATAGACCTTTTCATTATCCTCTATACTCCCGCCTGATATATTTACGTTTGAGGACTGGATCTTCTGACTGATGTCAGAAATACGCAGGTCATATGCCTGCATATTATACTTCTTTAATTTTATAAGGACTTCCTTCTCCCTGCCCCCGGACAGAATTGCTGCAGCAACCCCTTCAAGCCTTTCAAGACTTGTCCTCAAGATCATCTCGACACTTTTTCTCACCTCATCGAGGTCCTGGCCTTCCAGAGGAGTAACACATATTACCATGATCGGAGCGGCTCTTGGATCATATCTGTCTATCGAGACATTTGAGACCTCTCTGTTGCTTGACAGCGATGCTGCAGCCTTCTTGACATCAAGTAAGGCAAAATCCATATCCGTATCCCAGTTAAACTCAATCGTCACGATTGAAAGCCCTGTCTGGGACGATGATGAAACCCTTTTTACATTATTCAGAGTACTGACAAAGGATTCAACTGTTTGGGTAAATTTTTTCTCCATTTCCTCAGGAGGGATTTCCCCGGCTTCGATCCTTACTACGATCTTTGGGCTCGAGATATCCGGAAGCAGGTCGGTTCCCAGTTCACTAAGGGATATATATCCCATGATAAGGATAAAGAAAAAAACCATCGATACTGATATGGGATGATTCACTGCAAAACGGGGAAGATTCATCTTGAGATCCGTACTTTAGTATTAGTTCTTAGCGCTTCAAAACCTCTGATAATTAGAATTTCTCCTTCTTCTAAGCCTTCTAAAATTTCCGTAAATTCAGAGTCCTGCAGACCTAATTCAACCGGTTTCATTTTTGCCACCTGGTCTTCAACAACAAAAACAACATCCTGTCTATTCTTGGTTAATATTACATTTTTCGGGATCTTGATCACATTTTCTCTTTTTTCAACAACGATATCAGCTTTTACAAATGAACCCGGTTTTAACTTAAGTTCCGGATTATTGATTTGAATTTCTATTGCAACAGTCCTGGTTGTCGGATCTATGGTGGGACTGATCTTTGATACTTTTCCAAAATACTGTTCATTTTCTGCGGTAACATCCGAAATAATCACATCCTGATCTATCCAGATATTTTCAGCATCATCCGAAGTGACATTCAGCTCACAGATCACATTATCATATTTCATTACTTTACCGACCTTTGTACCGGAATTGATCCTTTGTCCTTCGCTGAAGGATTCAATATCTGCAATGATACCGCTTATCGGCGGCCTGACATTCAGTTTATCTATACTTAACTGGGCAGATTCATAGGAAGTTTTTGCATTCATTAAGTTCCTCTCAGCAGTCTCAACCTCCCTGAGGTTTGCACCGCCAAGATCAAATAGTTTTTGTGTATCATTCAGGTTTCTCTGGGCATGATCCAAAGCTATCTTTTTTGATTCCAATGCAACACCCAATTCATATTCTCTGCTATTTAAAACAGCTATTATCTGTCCCTTTGAAACTTTATCACCCTTTGACAGGATTTTTCCATTAATTGTTTTGAAATAAATTTCACCGCCTGCCTCAGCAGTAATATCCATTTCCTCTATCGGTTTGATCGTTCCAGTTTGAGATATGAATGCCGTAATATCACCCCGGGATACCTGTTCAATTGTAACAGGTACTCTCGGTACAATAGGATCAGTCGAACCTTCTCTTGTACACTTAAAACTAATAATCGTCATAAGTAATACAGAAATCAACAACACTGCCTTTTTCATCAATTGCATTATAATTGCCCCGGTAATTTTTTTTATTTCGATTAATAATACATACGGTAAGTTATTCTCTATGTTACTTCGAATCCTAAATAAAATGAATTCATCAAATTATACTAATATTTATTTCATTAATAAATACTGACAGCAGATGTATCTATTACATCGGTTACCGGCCTGACCGGATTGAAAAGATGTTCTATCCCATCCTTTGTTAAAACAAGCCTTCCGATCATTCTGTCCTCAGTCCCGAGATTTTCAAGCTGCCGGTCATTAAAAAACAGATCAAATCCGGTTGCTTTGCCGGATCTTATCTCAAACTTGTTTTGAGCAGTCCAGTCCCGGATTTCATTTCCGCTAAACATATATTCAGATGTATCAATATCATCAATTATTACTCTGAACCACAATTGTTCGCGTGCTACAAGCCTAAGCTTCAAAATATCCGGAGTAGTCTTCTCCGGCTGATATTCAGAAGAATCAATACTTGATATCTCAGTTCGGTTTAAGGGTATATTTCCTTTTTCAGTTCCCGGATCTGCCTGTTCCTGTTGATTTAAAAAGTTCTTTAATGTGAAGATCACAGCAATAAAAAGAACTATTGATATTACCAATATAAAGTTCTTTTTTCTCTTCTGAGTAATTTTATCATAATCCAAAGGAACTCTTTTAATCTTAAATTCCGAAGTCTCAGAATGCCGCGGTCTCTCTTTTGTGATTATTTCATCTTCTTCAATTACTGCTAATTTTTCTTTGATATATTGTTCATACTTTTCCCTGACATAATTCACATCCATGCCGAGTTCTCTGGCATAGCTCAGAACAAAGCCTTTTACATATGGTTCATGCAGAAAATCAAATATATCATTTTCTATATTCTCTAAATAGACGTAGTTTATCCTTGTTTTTTGTGCAATACTTTTTATATTTAACCGCTTTTTTTTCCTCTCAGCTCTGAATTCAGATCCTAAACTTGCCATAACCTTTCCAGATTTCGTGTTATCTTTTGGTGATTTGGTTCAATAGCCTGTAAAAAGTATTTACAGGAAATCCGACAACATTGTAAAAACATCCATTTATTCCGGATATGAATAATGAAGCATTACCCTGTATAGCGTAAGCGCCTGCCTTATCCGGATATTCTTCTGTCCCGATATACCAGTCTATCTCTCCATCGGACATTTCCGAAAAAGTAACATCACTTACTGCAAAATCTGTCATTCTTTTACCTGTATCGCAATTATACAAACAAACACCGGTATAGACCTGATGAGTGTTGCCCTGAAGCATTTTGATCATTCTGTATGCATCTTCTTTATCTACCGGCTTTTCAAGAATATTACCGTTGATATAGACTATAGTATCCGCAGTGATCACGATCCCTTCACTAATATTATTGACAGGTTCTTTCGATTTTTGTTCCGCCAGGGCGATCACATAATCTCCGGGATCCTTCAGATCAACTGCTTTTTCTTCACTATTTCTTATGAAAACCTCATATTTTACACCGAGATTATCTAAAATTTCTTTCCTTCTTGGTGATAAAGAGGCTAAGATAAGTTTTACGTCATGTAAAAATAACTGTTTCATTTAGTATTAATTATTATTAATCAGACTTTGCAGCTGTATTAGGAGTTGATCCGGTTGATCCGCATAATGCTGCTGACCAGGCTGAAGCTGGTTCAAAATTAATACAACTTCAGCATACTCGCCTAAATAGTAATGACTTTGTGCTTTAACAATGAGAATATCAACATAATTTATTTCATTATCATGGGAAAACACATAACTTGAGTTAATATCAATAACATAATCTGCACTATTTTTGGCTTCTTCATAATTATTAAGTACCAAGTTCACAAGAGCATCACCAGCCCATGCATCAATATATGTATTATTTCTCTGCAGAGCAGCATCAAAATTATCCCGTGCAAGAGAATATTCCGGACTGTCCGCTCCAAAAGCCATTCTTGCGTACGTCCACCCTCTTCCGGTATATGCTTCAACACTGTTTGAATTCAGTGAAATTGCCTGCGAGAACTGCTCTAACGCCAGTGAAAGATCCGGAGGAGTATTTTCAAAAGCCTCCCAGCCTTTGACCAGAAAATTGGAAACATCTACCTCCGGTCCCAGGGGCTTCTTATCTTCACCACAAGACACCAATAGCACTGACAGTATTATTACAATTCCGGTAAACCGGTAAATTTTCTTTATCATTATTTTACTATTACCATTTTTCTTGCATAACTAAATTCGCCTGATATTATTCTGTAATAATAGATCCCGCTCGGTACTTCCCAACCATTGTTATTTCTCCCGTCCCACACTGATATATGCTGACCGGACGGCAGAAAACCACTCTGTAACGACCTGATCTCGCTTCCGAGCGCATTATATATCTTTAATGATACATGTTCACTGTTCTTAATTGAAAATTTTATAACTGTGCTCAGATTAAAAGGATTGGGATAGTTCTGTTCAAGTTCATACCTTAACGGAACCTGAATATTTATATCATCACTCCATCTCAATTGGTATGTACCCAACCTTTTGACTGAAGCTGAAACCGTATGCATTTCTTCATCGATATTTGATGGTGCAGGAATCCAAAAACCATTCTCAAATTTTGCAATATATAAACCGTCCTCCATTTCACTCTCAAGACCATCAGGATTATAATTAAAAATGACAGTGAATCCGTTAATATTCAATCCTTCCGGACCGAATGTGACCGGTTCACCGATAGGTTTTGAATCCCCATCAGAATGTATTTCCGGAATACCTTCCGGAAAAACTGCAAATCCGGATTTTGCTGTAAATACCGTTCTTCTGTTTAATGAATTTCCAGGTATAAAGAGTGTTACTCTATTGTCCGGTGTTGAGATCTTTGAATTTGTCCCGGGAGACACACCTAATACTGAAAACTGTATTGTCGTGTCTTTTACAATCGTTCCATACAGATTTGTACCGTTTATATACATTGAAACAGTACCGTTTGAGGTTAATGTAACCTCATTATCAACAAACACCCTTCCGGTATTTCCGGATGAAGTAAATTCAAGATCCATTTCCTCGGTTCCGACAGTTAATTTCCCTGTCAGCCTGTTCAGATTCAATTCTTTTTCTCCAACAACATAGAAATCGAAGTTTTCAGAAAAAACAGGATTCTGCAAATATCCGGCTGTAAAAACAGGAGGCGTTGTATCACGGTAACTGACAAGAGTTCTGAACATAAGATCGTAAGGTGCTAAACTACTTCCTGTACTCAAATTCATTTCTGTCATAGGATACCAGCCCGGATTATACTGCGTTGTACCGGGACCTCTCAAGGCATACGAATGGCTTTCTGCCGGATTTGTGTTGTCTACACCAATAAATACTGCGTTGGTATCATTCGGAGGATGTTCAAGTGATATATAATAATCATCATGATACTGTGAAAGTAAATCATTAAATTCAGTAAGATCGATCTCCCACCAGTAATAATTGACTGAGTGTTTCAATCTTACTTCCTGAGGGGGAATAATATCATTACCCGGCAGACCGGATATCCCCTGATCGTCATACACCCTGAAAAGGAAATTCGGAGAGCCAAGTATGACCGTATCCATAATAACGTAAGCCTTTGCTCCCAATAAAGTGCTCTCTTCGCTCAAAGGAGAAAATTTAACCGCCCAGCCGAAACCCGGTGATTCTGTACCCCACCAGATACCATCCTGATATCCGGATATTATATCCGGGGATCCGTCATCGTATTTGACCTCAACAACTGAAGACTGCTGAAGAGCATTAAAAGAATAAGAATAATAAGTATCAATATTGGATTCATTTTTGCTGACCATAACAACATCATTATGTGTTATTCCAAAATCCGGATCAGTAAACTGAGATCCTGAGATTATATCATGTTTATTCAAGCCGTTCTCATCAAAATACAAAGCAAATGCAGAAGCAAAATTACTTGAAAATGTTCCGTTCAGATCTATAACACTATTAAAACTCTTGAACTTTACATATTCCGCTGCATAACTTTTCAGAGATTCATCATTCCTTACCGCCGGATAGTTACTCTCTGTTATTAAAGGTACTGCCCGGTAAGATAAAGCCTGGGTCAAAGTATATCCGTATGCAGGATCGATGCTTGTGTCGTTGATATAATTTGCAATAAACCAGTTATTCAGCACATCACTGAATGTCAGTCCGGTACCTGTCTGTGCTATTCTGTTAGTCAGTGAACTCCTGCCTGTTTGCGGATCCTGTATAAGGCTTGTCATAAAATCCTTACCGAACTGATCCCAGAGGTAGGTCATCCACATCTGCGCCTTATAATAGTCCGCAAGAATATTCGGATCGGTGATCTCTCCCCAATAAAACAGTCCGCGGTCGGTATTGCTAAAAAAATCAGAAGGATCATCCCAATCCTGTCCGGTAAGAGGCTGAGCTAACTGCGAAGCTCCCTCATTTATCAGGTTTTCTTCATCTGGATCATAAGTGTAATGGATCAGATGCTGATATTCATGGGCAGCTGTCAGCAGAAGTGAATTCTGCTGAACACCGGGATAGGTGTCGAGATATATTATATCTTTCTCGTTACTGAAATTACTATTTGTCTGATCGTTCGGATGAAAAAATCCTGAAATATAATTCGGATTAGTCTGCATTTCAAAATAATCCTGTATGTCCAGCAGCACTACATCTGTAAATCCGTCTCCATCAATATTCGGTTCAAAACCAAATATTTCATTTTCGATCTTTATTATTCCTTTTGAAGGATCATAAGAACCCTGCGGAGTGCTGTTCTCCAGTGCATCTAAAAGACTGATTACATAACTGTCATTAACTGTTCCGTTGTTTATCTGGTCGATTTCAACCCAAATATACACTTCCGTGCCAATTGCCTGCAATTGTGTCCAAACCTTTTCAAAAATATCGTCTTTTACATTATAGGCCCAGAACTGCAGCGAATCTCCGACTTGCGGTGTCATACCTTTCTGAAGCCATCCCGGCTGCGAGAGACCTTCCTTAAGCAGATCAGGATAAAGATCCGCAGTACGTTTTTGTGCATATTTTATATTATCATCTGTCAGCTGCGGTGTCCAGCATATTCTGATAGGTTTATCACCTGCCTGGGGGATATCCTGAGCAAAAACTCCGGGATTCTGGAAAATTATTAATAGTACCAGACAAAATGCTGCAGAATTAAGCACAGTA
>JBHPLC010000044.1:0-17586 GCA_042564455.1 Candidatus Zhuqueibacterota bacterium
TTTATTTGGGGATGATCTTGGTATTGATGATATTATATGGACAGGACCTCAGCCGTTAATAAAAAATAAAGCTGAAAGAGTCGGTATAAAAAGAACAGAATCGCTAAGTAAGTTGGATTCAATAATAAAAGAAGCAGCAGACAAGGGAAGACAAGTACATTTTTTACCCCAATACAGACCTGAAGGTGTCTTAAAAATTGAAGCCCTTTTAGGTATAAAATCCAGCTCGGTAAATGATAACTGTTCTAAAAAACTGATCGAATCAGTTGTTGAACAAAGAAATGTAAAGATTAATGAAGAAATTGAGCAGATTGAGAATGCGCTTGCTGTCTCATATATTATGCATACGTATGCTATAAAAAGCGCAAAACCAGGAATAGTCGAGAGCGAAATAGCAGGAATGATAGAAGGTATTTCTCTTTCTTACGGAGGAGGTCTTGCCTTTCCTGTAATTTTTTCAGTTCACGGAGAGACACTCCACAACCATTTTCATGGAAATTTAATGAAAGAAGGTGATATTGCAATTAACGATTCCGGTGCAAGTTCCCTTATGCAGTATGCAAGCGATATTACTCGGACAATTCCTGTAAGTGGAAAATTCAGCGACAGGCAGAAGGATATCTATAAAATCGTATATGATGCCAACATGAATTCCATAGAAGCAATAAAACCCGGGATCAAATTTAAGGATATTCATTCAATTGCGGCAAAAACCATTGCAGCCGGTCTGAAAGATCTAAATCTATTAAAAGGTGATATTGACGAGCTGGTCAAGCAGGGTGCTCATGCAATGTTTTTTCCGCATGGTCTGGGTCATATGATGGGTCTCGATGTGCACGATATGGAAAATCTGGGTGAGAACTATGTCGGCTATGATGAAACTGTGAAAAGGAGCGACCAGTTCGGGACAGGTTATCTCAGACTCGCAAGAAAATTGCTTCCGGGATATGTGTTGACTGTTGAACCGGGAATATATTTTATTCCTGAATTAATAGACTTGTGGAAAAGTGAAAAGAAATTTGCCGATTTTATTAATTATGATGAAGCTGAAAAATATAAAGACTTCGGTGGTGTAAGGATAGAAGATGATGTTCTTGTCACCCATGAAGGTCACAGGGTACTTGGTAAACCTATTCCAAAAACTGTCGAAGAGGTCGAGGAATTAGCATCAAGTTAGATAAATTGAATCAAAATTAAATTTATTGATTATTGGAGGATTAAACTATGCTATTATCAAAAAACTATTCTGGTGTAACCAGAGTGATTGTCCTGGGCCTGGTTTTAATCGCTTTTTTAAGCGTGACAGCTGCAGCTCAGACAATCATAAAGAATACACCGCCCGATCTTCGAATGAGATGGTATGAAGAACATGCCGCAAAAAAAGAAAGCACTCCGTTCAATCTTCCGGAATGGAGTTTTATCGGTCCAACAGGCACAAGCGGAAGATGTACGGACGTAGCTATTGTGACACCGCGAGGTCAGAATTATATAGTTTTTATGGCTGCGGCATCAGGTGGGGTCTGGAGAACAAAAAATGAAGGTGTTACATGGGAACCCGTATTTGAAGAAGGTCCCTCTACATCTATAGGGGACGTGACTATTGCTCCATCCAATCCGGATATTGTCTGGATCGGTACAGGTGAAGCAAATATTTTCCGCAGTTCCATGGCAGGATTCGGAGTATACAAATCAACGGATGGCGGAGACACCTGGCAGCACATGGGTCTGGCAGGCACAAATACTATTCCAAGAATTGTCATACATCCGACAAATCCTAATATTGTCTATGTAGCAGCCTCAGGCACTGAATGGACCTGGAACGAAGACAGAGGTATCTACAAGACCACGAATGGCGGAAGAACATGGGAAAAGGTTTTTTATATAAATGAAAGAGCAGGAGCTATTGATCTTGTAATGGATCCCGAAGATACAAATACTCTGTATGCAAGCACCTGGGAGAGGATCAGAAGACACTGGAATGATCCTCGTGTAGAACCCGGTATGCAGCACAGTGGTGTATGGAAATCCACTGACGGAGGAAGTAACTGGGATCAGATCAACAACGGACTGCCTGAACCGCAGCACAGAGGCAGGATAGGTATTGATGTTTCTTTGTCAAATCCCGATGTTCTCTATGCGTTTGTGGATAATTATGAGATCGGCTCACCTGCACGTCCAGGTCAGACTGATTCTTATGGAAGACCGGTGGAAGGCAGGATCAAAGGTTCACAGGTTTACCGCTCCGATAACAAGGGCAGTAGCTGGAGACTCGTAAGCGGTACCGATATTGGCGGTGTTGGCTCAACTTACGGCTGGGTATTCGGGCAGATACGGGTAGATCCCAATAATGAAGATAAGATATTTATAATGGGACTTGGTCTGAATATGTCCGAGGATGCTGGACAAACGTGGAGATCCCTGCGCGGTATGCATGGAGACCATCATGCGTTATGGATCGATCCTGACAATTCGGATTTCCTTGTAAACGGTAATGACGGAGGTATTTATTTCTCTTATGACGGCGGTGCTAACTGGAGAAATTTTACCGATAAGATCCCGGTAGTACAGTTCTTTAATATTATGTATGATATGGGTTCACCATTCAAGGTGTATGGTTCCGTTCAGGACCATGGCAGCCGGAGTGGTGAGGTTATTGTCCAGCAGCAGGCTCAAAGAGGCGGACGTCAGGCCGCTCCGCAAATTATTACAACAGGTCGTGGAATGCGTGTATCCGGAGCCGCAGAACAGAGAAGATTCCGTGTTACATCTTTCAGTGGTGCTCCGGGCGGTGAGGGCAGCAGCCATGCTATTGATCCTACAAATCCGAATATTGTATATTCTGCCGGTTTTTACGGTTCGATCTCAAGAACTGATCTGAGCGCAGGCGGCAGGAGTGTCAGTATAGTCCCTCAGGCAGCTCCAGGTGAAAATCCGCTTAGAGGACAATGGGTAGCTCCATTTATAATTTCACCCCATAATCCGAAGGTTATATATCACGGCATGCAGTATCTTTACAGATCGGAACACATGGGAGACACATTCGAGAGGATCAGTCCTGATCTGACTTATAATAATATTGACGAAATTGGCGATATTCCATATCAGACCTTATTTGCGATCTCCGAATCTCCGCTGAAAGCCGGTCTTGTTTATGCCGGTACTGATGACGGAAGAGTATGGGTAACAAAGGATGACGGAGAGAACTGGACTGAGATAGTGAACGGACTGCCCTACAAGAAATGGGTATCAAGACTTGCCGCATCCAAATTTGATCTGGGTACGGTCTATATGTCGCAGAACGGTAAACGTGAAGATGATTTTGCACCGTATCTCTGGAAATCAACAAACTTCGGACAGACCTGGCAGGATATATCCGATGGTATTCCGATCGGCCCGATCAATGTTGTAAGAGAAGATCCGACTAACCGGAACATCCTCTATGTCGGTACCGATATCGGAGTTTATGTGACCGTTGACGGCGGCAGTACATGGGAAGTCCTCGGCGGTAATCTGCCTTCGACCTTTGTATCGGATCTGGTCGTTCATCCGCGTGAAAATGTTATTGTTATATCTACTCACGGCCGCGGCGTATGGGCTTTGGATGCTGCATTTTTCAGGAGACAGATAAGATAATATATCTTTATTAAGAATAAGATATAATACTATAAAATAAGAGATTGCCGCGTTCCGTTTAATGTTATACTTTAAATCACTCAATAAAGTATTTCGGAACGTGGCATTCTCGTTTAAGTATTAATTCTATAAATATATCGAGGGAACATGTTTAGTTTCTATTCCGATAGCGGATCAAATGCACTGGATTGGAAAGCACCGGAAAACTGGGTAAAAATAACAGCAATAGAGGCACACACAGAAGGCGAACCGTTAAGAGTGATCATCGGTGGATATCCTGAAATAAAAGGTGACACCATTCTTGAAAAAAGAAGGTATGCAAAGGAAAATCTGGACTACCTTAGAACAGCTTTAATGTGGGAACCAAGAGGGCATGCTGATATGTACGGATGTCTTCTGGCTCCGCCTGTTACTTCAGATGCTGATTTCGGAGTTATTTTCCTGCATAACGAAGGTTACAGCACAATGTGCGGTCATGGGATAATCGGTGTCACAAAGGTTGTTCTGCAGACCGGTATGATCCCGATAAAAGAACCTGAAACCGTTGTTAAGATTGACACTCCCGCAGGATTGGTCACTGCATTCGCAAAAATTGAGGATAATGAAGTTAAAAGTATATCTTTCCATAATGTACCTTCTTTTGTGTATACTCTTGATGAGAATGTAGAAATAACCGGATTAGGAAATATAAAAATTGATATAGCTTTCGGGGGAGCATTTTATGCATTTGTAGATGCCGACGAGCTTGGGATATCTCTTAATGAAAATAATTTCAGAAAGATGATCGATATTGGAAGCAGGATAAAAAGGACGGTAATGAATAATATAAAAATTACTCACCCTTTTGAAGAAGACCTGAATTTTTTATACGGTACAATTTTTACCGGATCGCCAGACAATACAAATAATCACAGCAGAAATGTCTGCGTGTTTGCTGAAGGAGAAGTTGACAGAAGCCCAACCGGGACCGGTGTAAGTGCACGCTTAGCTTTACATTATACCCGTAATGAGATCGAATTAGGTCAAAAGATCACAATCGAAAGTATAATAGGAAGCACATTTTCCGGTAAAGTCATATCGGAAACAAAATTCGGACAATATGATGCTGTGATCCCCGAAGTTGAAGGTACAGCATTTATTATCGGTCAGAACACATTTCTGATCGATCCGGAAGACAATCTGAAGAACGGATTTATTCTTAGATAAAGACAAAATTATGAAGATCAGAATTCTATCGGCAAAGGATGTTAGATCCTGTCTGCCTATAAGCAGGGCTGTTGAGGTTGTAAAAGAGGCTTTCATTCAGTTAACTCTCGATAAGGTTGAGGCTCCTCAGCGGATTCACCTTGATCTGCCTGATAATAATGCAGGACTGCTTTTTATGCCTGTATATACTCCTGAGAACCGAAAGATCGGATTTAAAATGATCTCGCTTTTTGGAGATAATCCAAAGAAAAACCTGCCCATGATTCATGCTCTTATGATGGTTGTGGATGCGGAGACAGGGCTTCCTCAGGCTATTATGGATGGAGCATCATTGACCGCTATTCGTACCGGTGCGGCAAGCGGAGCAGCTTCTGATCTGTTGTCCGGAAAAGATTCCCGCACAGCTGCAGTATTCGGAGCTGGTCCTCAGGGAGAAACTCAATTAGAGGCGGTTTGTGCAGTCAGAAAGATAGAAAAAGCATACATATTTGATCCAGATCGAAAAATATCCGACAATTTTGTCGAAAAAATGTCGTCAAAATTGGGAATTTCAGTATTATCCGAAGAAAATGAGGAAGTATTAAGAGACGTGGATATCATCTGCACAGCCACCAACTCAAAAACACCCGTTTTCAGAAATGAAAATATTACAGAAGGTACTCACATTAATGCAGTCGGATCGTATAAACCGGATGTCCGGGAAATTCCATCTGAAACAGTCTTAAGATCAAAAGTCTATGTTGACCATAAGTTGTCCTGCAAAACTGAAGCAGGGGATATCCTGATACCCTTAAAGGAAGGTTTAATAACCGAACAGCATATTCTGGGGGAACTCGGGGAACTGGCTCTGGGGAAAATAAGCGGAAGATCCGATCTGAAGGAGATCACATTTTTTAAATCCGTTGGAAATGCTGCACAGGATATTTATGCTGCATCAAGTGTGCTTATAGAAGCTGAAAAAGAAGGTCTTGGCGTAAAGGTAGATATTTAATACTGACGACCGGAATTCAAGAAAATAAATAAACCAGGAGTATAATAGTGAAAGTAATAGGAAGTCTTACAATTATTCCTCTTGGAATAGGTGTTTCGCTATCAAAATATGTTGCCGCATGTGAAAGGACATTAAAGGAATTCGATGTGGCTCCTGTTCTGCATGCCAACGGGACAAACGTTGAAGGAGAGTGGGATGAGGTCTTTGCGGCTATAAAAAAATGCCATGAAGTTGTGCATGAAATGGACGTCCCCCGTATCTTTACGACGATTGCGATCGGAACAAGGACAGACCGTGATCAGACAATGGATGACAAGATCAGAAGTGTTGAAACTAAACTTTAAGAATGTAATTGTAAATCATTAATACATAGTGAGATACAGCGATGCGTAAATGTATAATATGTATTGCAATATTATGCTCATTTTCAAATCTGTTTGCACAGACAGCTGAATGGAATAACCTAAATATTCTCGAAATAAATAAAGAACCAGGCCATGTTTTTTACATTCCTTATCAGGATCGGGAAGCGGCGCTGAGTAATAATCCGGAACAATCAGATTTTTACAGGTCACTTAACGGTACCTGGAAATTTAATTTTGCCAGAAAACCGGCGGACAGGCCCGTTGATTTCTACAAAACTGATTACGATGTTTCAGGCTGGGATGATATTAAAGTGCCCTCAAATTGGGAAATAGAAGGTTTCGGTGTTCCGGTTTATCTCGATGCAGGTTATGTATTTGATCCTGATCCACCGAATATATCACATGAATATAATCCTGTGGGATCTTATAAAACTCAATTCTCTGTTCCGGAAAACTGGGAAGATAAGCAGGTATTTATCCACTTTGGTTCGGTTCGGTCTGCTATGTATCTGTGGATTAATGGTGAGAAGGCAGGATACAGCCAGGGCAGCAAGCTCCCTTCCGAGTTTAATATTACAGAATATCTAAAAGATGGTGAGAATATCCTTGCTGCTGAAGTATACAGGTTCAGCGACGGTACCTACCTCGAGGACCAGGATTACTGGCGTCTGAGCGGAATAGAAAGGGATGTTTTCCTATATGCGGTACCGGATGTAAACGTTTATGATTTTCACTTAAATGCTGATCTGGACAATGAATACAAAAATGGACAATTCAAAGCTGAGCTGGTACTCAAAAACTTTACCGACCGGAGAGTCGATGATTATATAATTCATTTAGATCTGCTGGACAAAAATAATAATTCCGTTCTGAATGTGCCTTTTGAAGAGAATATCAATATATCAGCCAACGGAGAATTGAAAATAGGTTTCGATAAGGAATTTCCAGATCCTCTTAAGTGGTCAGCGGAATATCCCAACCTTTATACAGCAGTAATTTCACTATCAGATAATAGAGGAAATGTACTTGAAGTCCTTTCTGAGAAAGTTGGTTTCAGAAGGTCTGAAGTAAAGAACGGGCAGCTTTTAATTAATGGTGTACCTGTTTTGCTGAAAGGAGTAAACCGTCATGAACATGATCCTTATACCGGGCACGTTGTATCAAAAGACCTGATGCTAAAAGATATTGAATTAATGAAGAAATTCAATATTAATGCGGTCAGGACGAGTCATTACCCGAATGATCCGATGTGGTATGATCTGTGCGATAAATACGGGATCTATGTCATTGACGAAGCAAATATCGAATCGCACGGGATCGGTTATAATCCGGATAGAACCCTGGCAGCTAAGCCCGAATGGAAGGAAGCCCATCTTGACCGGGTGGTCAGAATGGTGGAAAGAGACAAAAACCATCCTTCGATAATTATCTGGTCTCTGGGTAATGAGGCAGGTGACGGTTCGAATTTTGTTGACTGTTATAACTGGATAAAAGAGCGTGATCCTTCAAGACCTGTTCAATATGAGATGGCGGATCAGAGGGATCACACAGATATTTTCTGCCCGATGTATGCCAGACCGTATATTCTGGATTATTATGCAGCCGGGAAGAGAGATAAACCGCTGATCCTTTGTGAATATGCTCACGCCATGGGCAACAGTGTCGGGAATTTGTTTAAATACTGGGATCTGATATATGAGCATGAACAACTTCAGGGGGGATTTATCTGGGACTGGATCGATCAGGGGCTATATAAAGAAACAGCGGACGGAAAGGCATTTTGGGCTTACGGAGGAGATTTCGGACCGCCGGATACACCGAGCGGCGGAAATTTCTGTATCAATGGTCTTATTTCACCCGACAGAAAACCCAATCCGCATATCCGGGAGGTAAAAAAAGTATATCAGAATATTCATGTTAAACCTGTAGACCTGTCCGAAGGAAAAATCGAGATAATAAACTACTTTGATTTCACAAATTTGAATGAAATCAGCATGAACTGGTCTATTCTGGCAGATGATATTTTCATATTTGACCAAACTTTCAAGTATCTGAATTTATCTCCACATAGTTCAGAAATTTTGGATCTTGATTTGCCTGTTATTGTTCCCGAACCGGGAGTCGAGTATTTTCTGAATGTCAGTTTCAGGCAGAAAAATGCTTCAGATTTGCTTGAAAAAGACTATGAGATCGCCTGGGAGCAATTTCAATTGCCTTTTTATGCTCCTCCGGATGAAATAGACATAACCCGGTCAAAAAAGCTGAATTTCAGGAACAGAAGAGATTCCGCCGTGATGACAGGAGAAGATTTTTCTATAACTTTTGATAAAACTGCCGGGAAGCTGTCATCTTATGTCTATCGGGGTACTGAGTTAATCAAAGACGGATTGGAGCCAAATTTCTGGAGAGCACCGACAGATAATGATTACGGCAATGGTATGGTTCAGAGACAGGGGATATGGAGAGAGGCAGGAAAAAATGCAAGTATTGAAAATATCGAGATCAGGCAGAATTCAAACAGGGACGTAGTAATCGATGTTGTTTATGCGATCCCTGCCGGACAGGTCATACCTGCCATAGACTCAAAATATTATACACAGTACTGGATTTTTGGGAGTGGAGAAATTCTTATAAACTGCAGATTTGTACCGGGGGAAGCAGGATTACCTGATCTTCCAAAACTGGGAATGAAAATGGAACTGCCGGGTGAATTCGAGAATATGGAATGGTACGGGAAAGGGCCGTTTGAGACTTACTGGGACAGAAAAACAGGTGCAAAGACGGGTGTTTACAGAGGTAAAGTCATTGAGCAGTATTTTCCATATATCAGACCTCAGGAGACCGGGAATAAGACCGATGTGCGCTGGGCAGCGCTGACGAATAATGATGGAATTGGGCTTCTTGCGGCAGGAAAACCTCTGCTGAATGTAAGCGCATTACATTTTAAAAACGAGGATCTTGATGAAGGGGACAGAAAAACCGGCAGGCACTCGATCGACCTGGAAAGAAAGGACCTTGTCACTTTGAATCTCGACTATCTGCAGATGGGGCTTGGTGGCGATACAAGCTGGGGTGCTGTGATCCATGAAGAGTTCACTATTCCTGCAAAAGTATATTCCTGGAGCTTCTGGATCAGGCCGTTCTCGAATAAAGATGTGTCCCCCATGCAGCTGAGCAAGACCAGGTTTTAACATATTGTAATATAATCACTTACGGTAATTAATTAAAGCAATAATAGTGCATGTAAACTTTCCGTTTTAGTTGATTTAGAACTTTGTAAAAGGAGTACCTATGCGAATATTTTCAAAATTATTTCCGATATCAATACTTGTAATTTTCTGCTTTTGCACTAAAGAAAACCGAGATATTACTGCAGTTTGGGAGGAGCAGGAGAGCGGTGTGAATTCAAGCTTTCGCGGAATATGTGCCGTGGATGATAATATAGTATGGGCAAGCGGTTCGAGGGGAACGGTTTTGAGAACAGTTAATGGGGGAAATGATTGGGAATATTTCGCAATTTCCGGTGCAGAGAGGCTTGATTTCAGGGATGTTCAGGCGTTTGATGCTGACAATGCCATTGTGATCAGTGCAGGTGCGCCTGCGAAGATATTCAAAACGATAAACGGCGGTTTGGACTGGAAAGAGACATATTCCAATGAAACTCAGGGTATTTTCTTTAACTCGATGGATTTCTGGGACATGGATAACGGAATTGCGGTCGGTGATCCGCTGGACGGCGGTTTTATGATGATAAGAACAGCAGACGGCGGAAATACATGGGAACAGGTACCGAAAGAGAATATCCCGGCACCGATCGATGGTGAAGCGCAGTTTGCGGCAAGCGGAACGTGCCTTATTGTTCAGGGTGAGAACAATGTATGGTTTGCAACAGGAGGCGGGGCGGCAAGAGTATTCAGGTCAACCGACAGGGGAGATACCTGGACAGTTCACGAGACACCGATGATCTCCGGTGAAGCTTCCCAGGGGATATTTTCGCTGGCTTTCAGGGATGCAAATACCGGAATAATCGTCGGCGGTGATTACAGGGTGGACAGTCTTGGAACCGGGAACTGTGCGCTTACAACAGACGGAGGCGTAACGTGGAATCTTGTTGAAGGTGAGAATAGGCCGAATGGTTTTAAATCATGTGTATCTTATCTTTCAGGTTATAATACAAATATTCTCGTTGCGGTTGGCACTTCGGGTACGGATATATCGAGATATTCGGGCGGTACCTGGAAAATATTGGGGGAAGAAGGTTATCATACGTTCAGCTTTCCCGAGAACGGCAGTACCGGCTGGGCAGCCGGAGGCAACGGAAGAATCGCAAAACTTATCCTGAAGTAGTGAAATAGATCATATCCTAAAGATAGAAATATCAAATATTCACAGACCACTGATCCAGCAGCAAAATATTGAATGTGATGAACAACCCCCTTTAGTTCCCCCTTTTTTAAGGGGGATTCAAATTGCAATCCCTCTATGCCGGATACTGCGTTTTTCGATTAGGGGAACATTTCTTTAAATCCCCTTTTGCAGTTCGCCCATGCCCGCTAAGTAGACAGCGAGGTTTAAAGCGCACCATAGGGGAATAAAAAAGGGGATGTTAAACATCAATTAGTTTTTCGCTTGTTTTACCAGTTAAGATGAAAACAAGTAAGACAGATATTTCTGTTTGTAATAGTGGAATAAAGCATCATAAAGTGTAGATCCCTAAATTTTACACCGCAGAGATTGCCGCGTCGCTCCACTCCTCGCAAAAACAGTGTTGTTTTGTGAAGTAGAATGGACGGCCGATACGCTGAATAATATGAGATTCCCGCACCCACCCCATGTTATTCCTGCGCAAGCGGGAATCTAAAAGCAGGTAATATTTGCAAAATTCCCTACTTAAAACACTCTTAAAGAATCATAAAGTATTTGTTTAAGGAACGGCTCATAAGAAAATGTTTATAAAAGAGTTATATTTGCCAAAAATTCTGAAATTTGTTACCTTTTTCTTTGCAATTAATTGAGAAGAATCGTATATTATCAGATTAATTAAATCAATATGATTTGAGCTTGAAAACAGGCAAAAACAGTTAAAAATTATAAATTCTGCCTGTTAATACATTCCGACTAATGGAGGCTTTGAAATGTCAGAGAGATTAACGGTCGATCCGGATGTAGATTTCATCAAAACCATCAAGGCGCAGGGTGGAGAATCTGTTAAAAAATGTTATCAGTGTGCCACCTGTTCCGTTGTATGTAAACTATCAGACTCCGAGAGAGCTTTTCCACGTAAAGAGATGATATGGGCTCAATGGGGTTTAAAAGACAGACTGCTTGGTGATCCGGGAGTCTGGCTTTGTCATCAATGTAATGACTGTTCGCAGCAGTGTCCGAGAGGCGCCGAACCCGGAAACGTTCTTGCCGGAATCAGGGCGTATATTTATGAGAAATTCGCTTTCCCGGGATTCATGGGTAAAGTGATCTCCTCACCTAAATCATTACCTTTTATGCTTCTTGGTATTCTTGGGATGTTTATTGTGCTGCTTTCGCTTATCCATAAGAGTGCATCTCTGGGATTTGATATTCCTGACCTGAAGAATGTTGGTTATGCCGAATTCCTTCCGCATATCTGGGCGGAAGGGCTATTTGTTACCGGAAATGTGATAATTTTCATGTTTGCAGCAATGGGATTCCTGAAGTTCTGGAATTATATGAAAAAGAGCAATAATGGTGAAGCCCCGGCTATGATCTCCAGTATATTAAAAGTGATCGGAGATGTGATAGCACATACACGTTTTAATAAATGCGGCGAGAACAAATCGCGCTATATTGCACATTTACTGGTGTTCTACGGATTTATCGGTGCGATGATAACCGCAGGGCTGGCAGTTTTCTTCACGACATTCATCGAAATTGTACCTTCACCGATACCGTTATTGCATCCGATAAAGCTACTCGGTATGGCAAGCGGTATGGGAGTAATTATCGGTTCGATCATGATGCTTTCACGAAGAAGCAGCGATCCTGATCTGGTTGGCGCTAATGGATATTCTGATAAATTATTCCTGTATATGGTGTTCTCTGTAGGTCTGACGGGAATGCTGACATTGTTCGCAAGATTGAGCGGAATCTCACAGTTGGGTTATGGGATCTATGTTATACATCTTGTGGTTGTGTTTTTTCTGCTGTGGTTCATGCCTTATTCAAAGTTCGCTCATATGATCTACAGGTTTCTGGCTATGGCTTTCGCAAAAGGGGTACAAAAATAATATATGGTGGTATACGAAAAAAAGCCCGGTATTAACCGGGCTTTTTTTATAACTATATGTGCTGAAAAGATATCTAATTCGCTGTAATTAATGAGTTTTCTTCAACGTTAGTGTATTTTCCCCGAACAGCGAAAACTTCAGCCAGCTAACACCAAACTTAAATAATTCGACATCATCCTCTTTTATCGCATTTACAGTTTTATCATCTACATCAAATCTATCCAAAAATGTACTTTCAAATACGAATTTTCTAAACGAATCAATATTATAGCAGACCATAAAGAACATCTGCATCTTTTTAGGTTCAAGGGTTTTACCCTTATAGAAGAAATCATGCAGTGTTATTTCTTTGAAGTATTCACCAATTTCGTCAAATTTTGCAATATCCTGGTCTTTCAGCCAGTCACTGATCTTCCATTCCTGTTTTTCCTCAAAACCTTTGCAGATTTCTTCCTTCATCAGAAAGTAGAACAGTTTTTCCTCTTCCTCGTCTTTAGGTGAAGCGGATCCAAGAGGGTACATTCTGCAGGGCCATGGACGGTCTTCATAGACTCCGCAACCATTATCTGTGACAAAAGGGCACTCTTTGTCTTTTGTATCATTCATTTTTAACTGAAGGACAGGGTACTGCTGTGTTTCATCAGCAACCATCTGCGTATATTTACTCAGGAATTCATCTGAAGTAATCCCCAGTCCTTTTTTAAGCCTGATCACATCATACGGAGTAAGAAATATATTAATATCGGAGCAGCATTTATTAAAGCAGGGGACACCGGGATGGCATTTGAATTCATACGTGTCATCCGGTCCTAATCTTGGATATTCTTTAAGAATTTCCTCTTTAAATGTTTTAAATGAACTCATAAATCAACTTTCCTTTTCTTCATCTATTATTCTATTTTTCAGCGCTGTATCAGACCATACGGGGAGCGGATTTGCTTTTCCTGTTTTTGGATTCAGGCAGTATCTGTAAGAAGCTCTCTGTTTGTAAAGCTCTGCCATTCTTTTCCAGCCTTTGATAAAGTATGAGCAATCGTCATTAAAGCAGACATACTTTGGTTGCATTCCCCATGAAGACTCAAACGGAGGTTCCCATAAGAGCAGCCGGTCATTACAGTGCGGACATGTAAGCGTTGTTTTTGTCATTTCAATACCTTAAAAATTAAATTTGAACCATCAATTTACTCAATTACATCTTTATATTCAATAATTTTAATTCGGTTTCAATATATAACCGGTAATTAAAAGTCGTATTACTCGTAAAAAATATTGCTGAAAAAAATCAGGCGCTGCGGAAGAAAAACCACAGCGCCTGAAATATATTTACTTCAAACGAACTGTTATGTAAGTTCAATAACAGGTTTCTTCAACATTTCCCATTCACCTGAGTCAGGATGATAGGTACAGTTCGCAAAGACTTTCCAATCTTCTTTGATCGTCGGGAAGTCAGATCTGAAGTAGTAACCCGGCCAGCGAGTTTCTTCACGGAACAGGATCGTACGTACGTGAGCTTCTGCCTGCCACATACGCTGTACGTTTTCCCATGCTCTCATTAATTCGTGAAGATCACGAGCGGCGAGTTTTAATGAATCTTCTTTAAGGAAAGTAAGAAGTTCCATTGCTCTGTCTAAGTGATTTTTGTTTGTCGAGAATTGAGCAGAGACACCGCCTGCATACTCATCCATTATCTTCTGGAGACGGAACATGAACATTTTAGGAAGAATATATTCAGGATTAACGGTTTCATCTGTCGATAAGCCTTTGTTAGCTTCGAATTGCTCAAGAGGCTGGAAAATAACCTTCTTCATTTCTTCGACTTTAGCCATATCAACTGAAACATCACCAGGATTATCAACTATGAAGTCGATCGCGGCTTTACCGGCGATACGGCCTTCAGCATGTGAACCTGATGAGAATTTATGGCTGGAAGCACCAGAAGCATCACCGGCGCAGAACAGGCCTTTCACTGTTGACATGTTTGTGTAGCCCCAGAAATACTCTTCAGGAGCAAGGTCTTTCGGACCGCTTACCCAGGCACCCGAGGCGCCGGAGTGTGAACCGATAAAATAAGGTTCTGCTGCTGCGATCTCTGATGGTTTTTCTTCCGGGGAAACATTTGTGCTTGCCCAGAGAATAGCCTGTGAAATGGTCATATCCAGAAAGTCTTCCCATGCTTCTGTTTCAAGCTCTTTCATCTTCATCTTGTATTCTTTAGGATCTGTAACAGTATTAGCGATATTCTGGATAGCTTCTTCAGTTCTCATATAGATAGGGCCTTTGCCTTCCATTACGTCCAGCATACCGAGCCAGTTACGCAGGTTAGCAGGGATCGGTTTTACCTTTCCATAAGGAGCCCAGTTTTCGAGTTCGTCTTTGCGCTCGACCATATAAGCTTTGCCTTCGGCGTTTGTTGCGCGTGATTTAAAGAGCAGGAACCATGCACCGACAGGACCGTAACCGTCTTTAAAACGTACAGGAATAAAACGTACTTCCTGGCAAGTCATTTCGGCACCGGCTCTGAGTGTAAAGTATGCGCTTGAACCTGAGTTCCATGGAGGATACCATGCACGTCCAAGACCTTCACCGGTAGAGCGAGGTTTGAATACATGGACAGCGCCGCCCATTGCGCAGAGAACTGCTTTGGCTTTAAAAATGTAGAATTTTTCTTCACGTACACTAAATCCTACGGCGCCGACACAGCGTCCGCCTTCAACCAGAGGCTCAACGATAAATACACGCTCATAGATATTATCAATACCGAGAGCATTTTTAGCTGCTTCTGCAACTACTACTTTGTAAGACTCGCCGTTGATCATAAGCTGCCAGCGTCCTTCATGTACGTAGGCACCATTATCATCTGTCCAGATCGGGAGTCCCCATTTTTCAAAAAGATGAACTGATGAGTCAACGTGACGAGCAATACTTGCTACGAGGTCGTCACGTGCAATACCCATAAGGTCATTTTTTACGTAATTTACATAATCTGTTAAGGTGTTTTCACCATCTTTCAAACCGACATATTGGTTAATGGCTGAAAGACCCATAGCGACAGCGCCGCTACGGTCAACTGCTGCTTTGTCAACCAACGTAACCTTAAGACCGTTTTTCTTGGCCCAGTGTGTAGCTTCGACAGCCGCACCACATGAGGCCATACCACCACCAAGGATCAGAAGGTCGGTTGATACTTCTACAGTTTCGAAATTAGCCACGATTTTTCTCCTATTTCAATAATTATTAATTTCGTAACATTATAATTTTGCTACTTCTGACAGACCTAAAGAATCCGGTTCGGTAAAGAGTGTAGGATTTTTGAGGTCTTCTGTACCTGTAGTGAAACCGCCGTCAGGAACAGCTGATCCCTGAGCTGTGGTACGATTCGGGAATTTAAAACGTTTTAATTGTCCATTTCTGAACTTTACGGTCCACATGATTGAGTCAGTGCTCATCATTGGACTAACTGTTGCTCCTAATGGAACAAAGTCGGCATAACCGCGAACTTCGACAGCCTGAGTAGGACAAATCTTTACGCAGTTATAGCATTCCCAGCACATGTCAGGCTCTCGGTTGAAGGCTTTCATAGCGTCTCTATCAAGAACCATTAGATCATTTGGACAAATATACTGGCAGGCAGTTTTGTCCTGTGCCTTGCAACCATCGCATTTTTCAGGATTTACAAAGCTTGGCATAATTCTCTCCTTATTACTATTGGTTAATATAAACACACCGCACTGAAAGTGTCAATGCTTTGTATTAATGTTTATCTTTTGATTTTTGTTTCTGCATCACCGGATGCATGTCCATGCATCTTTACTTCTACTTTTTCAGTTAAACCTGAATAATACTCTTTTAATATTTTCAGAACTTCCGGACGGCTGAATTCTTTTGGTATTTCTCCGCCTTCGGAAAGGGCTTTACGTAAAGCAGTGCCGCTTAAGAACAGACGGTCTTCTTTTCCGTGGGGGCATGTTTTCATTGAAGCCATTCCGCCACAGGCATAACAGAAGAATGTCCAGTCGATGGGCAGTGATTTCAGTTTAAGTGAGTCTTCAGGAATCTGATGAAAAATATCATGAGCATCAAATGGACCGTAATAATCACCGACACCGGCGTGATCACGACCAACGATCAGGTGAGTACATCCGAAATTCTGACGGAAGACCGCATGCAGCAATGCTTCACGAGGTCCTGCATAACGCATTTCCATCGGATATCCGCCCTGAAGTACAGATTCTTTTAAGAAATAGAACTCTACCAGAGTATTAATACATTTAGTGCGGACATCGGCAGGTATATCACCGGCTTTCAGTTTACCGACCAGTTGATGAATATAAAGTCCGTCGCATACTTCCAGAGCGATCTTTGCCAAATATTCATGAGAACGGTGCATAGGATTACGGAGCTGTAATGCAGCTATTGCTTTCCAGCCCTTGTCGGCGAAGATTTTGCGGCTTTCCGCAGGACGCTGATAGATATCGCTGAACATTTCAGGATAGTAACTTTCGCTTACAACTTTTACAGGTCCGCCGAGGTTAACGGCTTCCTGACTCATAACTTTCTGGACACCCGGATGTTCGGTATCTGTTGTGGTAAAAACATGTTTACATTCGAATTCTCTGTCGATTTCATATTTTTCGGTAACCTTCATGGTTCCCATAATAGCATCTGTTTCACTATCTACGAGAGCCACTTCAGTATTCAATTGGATTGAATCAGCAACTTCTTTAGAAGCAGACAGAGTAATAGGGATAGGCCAGAAAACACCGTTGGCAAGTTTCATGTCTTTACATGATCCTTCCCAATCAGCTTTACCCATAAAACCTTCAAGTGGTGTAAATGCTCCGATTCCGAGCATTATAAGATCTGAAGTTTCACGGGTTGTCATCATTACTTTAGGTAACGATTCCGCACGTTTAGTTTCCTCTTCACGCTCTTTACCTTCCAAGAGCAGAATTTTTAATTCAGAGGCACCATGAGGTGGAATCAATTTAACATCAGCCATTCGATTTCTTCCTCCTGATAAGAGTGATTTATGAAAATATTATTAATGACTATTTGAACTTAAATGATATTTTGGACATGACATAATTATAGCTCAATAGTAAAAGTATTATTAAGCAAAAAATATGCCATG
>JBHPLC010000045.1:0-16788 GCA_042564455.1 Candidatus Zhuqueibacterota bacterium
GGGAAAAGTAATTCAGCGGCTTGAAGAAAACGGTTTTGTACTATATGAGGGAACTATTAAAAGACTGTCGCAGGAAGAGGCTGAAGGTTTTTATGCTGTGCACAAAGAGCGGCCGTTCTTTGGTGAATTGATAGAATTTATGACTTCTGGACAGGTATTCGTCATGCATCTGGAAAGAGATAATGCAGTCGAAAAATTAAGAGAAGTTATCGGCAGCACTGATCCTGCTGAAGCCGATCCGGGAACGATTAGAAAAGATTTTGCAGAGAGTAAACAGAACAACGTTATTCATGCGAGCGATTCAAATGAGAATGCAAAAATAGAGATAGACTATTTTTTCTCAGGTAATTAATTTCGGGAGTCAGGCCTATGGCCGGAAACAAAAAAAAATCAAAAATATCCAGGGAAGATTCTCTTAAATTTGAGCTGCTTGATGCAACAGATACAGATGAAACTTCCCCTGTAGGAAAAGTTGCTGTTTTTGGCGCCGGACAGATGGGACAGGGAATAAGTCATAGTATTTCTCAGCATGGTATAACCGTAAAACTTTTCGATAAAAATCAGCGCCTCCTTGAAAAAGGACTGGAACAGCTTGCTGAAAGTATGGATCAGGAGATTGCAAAATGGAAGATGACCGAAGCGGATAAAAGAGCAATTTTAGCGAGGATAGAACAGGGTAAATCGTTAGAAGAGGTTGAGGAATGTCACATCGTGATCGAATCTATCTCGGAAGATATACAAGCTAAACAGAAACTTTTGAAAGATCTTGATTATTATACACCGAGGGAGACTATTTTTATTTCAAATACTTCCTCATTGAGTCTTAGTGAAATTGCGAAAGCAACAAGGCGTGAAGATAAAGTTGTGGGCATGCATTTTCTCGATCCGGTTCCGCGGATACCTCTGGTTGAGATCGTGAGAGGATTGAAAACCTCTGATGAGACTTTTGAAATTGCCAAACAGTTCGCAGAAACAATTGATAAAGTGCCTGTTGAAGTCTTTGAATATCCCGGTTACGTTACTACACGGCTTATAGTTACCTTTCTGAATGAAGCCATGAATATATATATGGAAGGTGTTGCCTCTCCGCGAGGAATCGATCAGGCAATGAAACTCGGATTTAATTTTCCGGTTGGTCCTTTGCGGATGGCCGACAAAATGGGCCTTGATGAAGTAATGAAATGGATGGAAATTCTTTTTAAGGAACTCGGTGATCTGAGATACCGCCCGTGTCCGATATTGAGGAAATTAGTCAGAATGGGTCATCTTGGAGTAAAAACAGGTAAAGGTTTTTACGATTATGATGAGGACCAGTAAGATAGAATGGTTAAAATTTTTGAAATTAGTTGGGGAATAAAATGAAAATTCTCGTTTTAAATTGCGGGAGTTCCTCTGTAAAATATCAGTTGATTGATACGAAGGATAATTCGGCTATTGCCAAAGGTATGGTATCAAAAATTGGGATGCCTGGAGCGTTATTAACACTCAAGGTTCCGGATAAGGATACTGTAAAGAGATCCGGAGAGATCCTTGACCATATTGTGGCGATCAATAATATCCTGAATATACTAACACATAAAGAATTCGGTGTCCTTAAAGATATTAACGAAATATCAGGAGTGGGACACAGAGTCGTTCATGGCGGGGAATTCTTTTCTGATTCGGTATTGATCGATAATGTGGTACTGAAGAAAATACGTGATTGTATTGATTATGCTCCTCTTCACAATCCTCACAATATGAAGGGAATAAATGCCTGTATGCAGGTCCTTCCGGATATTCCGATGGTTGCTGTATTTGATACTGCATTTCATCAGGATATGCCGGATTATTCGTATTTTTACGGTATTCCTCATGTCCTTTATACGAGGTACGGTATCCGAAGATACGGCTTTCACGGAACATCACATTTTTTTGTTTCAAAAAGAGCAGCAGAATTGATGAATAAGGACATTGGAAAGATCAATATTATCACATGCCACCTTGGGAACGGATGCAGTATCGCTGCAATAGAGAAAGGCAAATCAATTGATACATCAATGGGATTTACTCCGTTAGAAGGGCTTCTGATGGGTACACGTTCCGGCGATCTCGATCCTGCTGTTGTGCTGCAGGTTATGGCAAGAGAAGAATTGAGTGCTGCAGAGGCTACCACCATGTTAAATAAACACAGCGGTCTGATCGGTATATCCGGAGTCAGCAGCGACATGCAGGATATTGAAAAAAAGATGGTAGAAGGCAGGTCAAGAGCAGAATTGGCTTTTAATGTTTTCTGCTATAGATTAAAAAAGTATATCGGTTCTTATATCGCTGCATTAGGAGGTACGGATGTCATTGTATTTACAGGGGGTATCGGCGAAAACTCAACGAAAGTAAGAGCAAAAACCCTTGAAGGATTAGAGTTCATGGGAATTGAGCTCAATAACACTGTTAATGAAAAAACAATGGCTGTGGAAAAAGATATATCTTCGGATAAATCAAAAGTTAAGACATTTGTAATTCCGACGAATGAAGAATTGGTTATAGCAATAGATACGGCAAAATTGATAAACGGTAAATAATAGAAACGAATTTGTTAGTTTTCAGGTTGATATAGATGGAAATTAAACTAAGAGGCTTAAAACAAACAGAACATAATCTGACCTTTTCCGAGCCTCCTGAAATATATTCTCTTGATGAAACAATTTTTGCTGAGAATTTAAATTCGGAGGTAACAGTAGGTGTTCAGGGAAAAAATTATTATATTAAAATTTTTACAAATACTGATGTGAAATTTGAATGCGACTTATGCCTGGAAGATTATATATCTCTTTATGAAGTGAAAACTGTTCTGGTTTATACTGAAGATCCTAATCTTGATCCTGAAAATGAGCAGGATGATCTGTTTTTTCTTCCCAAGGGGCAGGATGTAATTGACTTAACAAAGGATATTAAGCAGAATCTTCAGTTAAATATTCCTATGAAAAAAATATGTAAAGAAAACTGCAAAGGTCTGTGTTCCGAGTGTGGTATTAATCTGAATAATAAAAAATGCGACTGTTTAAAAGAGATAATTGATCCAAGATGGGATGCGTTAAAGGAAATACAAAATAATACGGATTGATCCGGTAATGATCGAAAATAAATATTAAAACAAACATATGTTGGAGGAATTGTGGCTTTACCGAAGCGAAAAATATCAAAATCAAGACGTGATAAAAGAAGGACTCATTGGACTCTTTCGGCTCCTTCATTGATGGAATGTCCCCAATGTCATCAGCCGAAACTGACTCACAGGGCTTGTCCTAATTGCGGTCATTATAACAAAAGAGAAGCTTATTTTCCAAAAATGTCTTAGTGAGATATATGAGTAAAATTTGTACAATTGCAGTTGATGCGATGGGTGGGGATCATGCACCCGGTTCTATTGTTAAGGGAGTTAAACTGGGTGTGGCCGGCTCGAATTGTAAATTTAAGGTGATCCTTGTCGGAAACCGGGAAAAGATTCTGGAAGTCGATCCGGAAATCTCCGATATGAATGAAATCTCTATTGTTCATGCTTCTGAAATTATTGAAATGTGTGATTCTCCGGTTGATGCTATTAAAGTTAAAAAAGATTCGTCTATGACCGTTACAGCCGGATTGCTAAAAAATAGTAAAGCAGATGCCGTATTCAGTGCAGGAAATACCGGAGCTTTTATGGCAGCTTCTTTGTTTGCCGCCGGAAAAGTTGAAGGTGTGGTCAGGCCTACAATCGGCTTTTTCTACCCGAGCTTAAACGGATCTTCATTTTTACTGGATGCCGGAGCGAATACCGATTGTAAACCTCATCATTTGTTTCAGTTCGGCCTGATGGGTTCAACTTTTGTGAAATATTTTCAAAAAATAGACAAACCTAAAGTAGCAATTCTGAGTATAGGTGAAGAATCATCCAAAGGGAACTCAGCAACAATTGAAGCTTACAAACTCTTTGAAAATTCTTCTTTGAATTTTATTGGGAATATTGAGGGAAGAGATCTGTTTACAGACAAAGCTGATGTGGTTGTATGTGACGGTTTTATCGGAAATATAATCCTGAAATTAATTGAAACTTACGGAACAACCCTGGAAACAATGATAAAAGGAAAAATGGACAATAATCCTTTATACAATCTGGGTTGGTCTCTATTAAAAAAGCCTGTATCAAAGGTAATGGAAGGTTTTGATTACGAGAACTATGGAGGTGTTCCGCTTTTAGGATTAAACGGAGTTTCCCTGATAGGACACGGACATTCATCACCTAACGCAGTTAAAACTGCATTATATGCCGCTGCAAAAATCTACGAACAGGATATTCAGGGTCATATTCAAAAAGAAATCGCTTTATATAAGGAGAACTCTTGAGCAGATCCCCAATCTCAATGATAACCGGTACCGGACACGCTGTTCCGGAAAAGATTCTTACTAATCTTGATCTGGAAAAAATGGTTGACACTTCCGATGAATGGATCACTACCAGAACCGGTATTAAGGAAAGACATGTTGTATCAGATGGAATGACAAATTCAGACCTGTGTGCTGAAGCCGGAAGAATTGCTTTGGAAAATGCAGGGATAAATGCTGAAGAATTAGATGCAATAATTCTTGGCACTGTATCCGGAGATGTCCATTTTCCTGCAACCTCATGCTATATTCAGGAAAAATTAGGCGCCGTAAATGCAGTAGCATTTGATCTGTCCGCAGCCTGCTCCGGATTTATTTATTGCCTGAATGTCGCTGATTCTCTATTAAGAGATGATCGATACAAGAATATTTTGGTTTTCGGAGCAGAAACACTTACGCGCATCACTAACTGGGAAGACAGAAATACATGTGTTTTGTTCGGTGATGGTGCCGGTGCAGCTGTGCTTCAGCCTTCTGACGGTAAAAAGGGTATTCTCGGTCTTTATGTGAAAAGTGACGGAAGACTTACCAAACTGCTGATGAATCCCGGTCATTATACCGGAAAGGATTATCTTGATTCTGATGGCAACAAAATGCTTCCGTTTATTAACATGAAAGGCAGAGAAGTTTTTAAGCATGCTGTCAAAGCTATGGAAGAATCGGTAAAAAAAGTTATTGAACAGGCCGGTGTTTCGATCGATGATATTGACCTTTTAATACCGCATCAGGCAAATGTAAGAATAATTGAAATGCTTGCCGACAGATTGAAAATGGACAAAGATAAAGTATATGTAAATATACATAAATATGGTAATACATCTGCTGCAACTATACCGATCGCATTAGATGAAACACGTAAGAACGGCAAACTCCCTGACGGATCACTCTGTCTTATGACTGTTTTCGGGGGCGGTTTTACATGGGGTGCCGCACTTGTGAGGTTTTAGATTATTATGTATTATTTGAATTAAATGAAAATTTAAACTGTTTTACCTTTACAAGATTAATATATGAAAAAACTGGCTTTTTTGTTTCCGGGGCAAGGTTCTCAGACCGTAGGTATGGGAAAAGACCTCTACGATTCTTCAGATGAAGTCCGGAATTACTATGATAATGCCGAAAAAATTCTTGGATTCCCATTAAAAGAATATTCGTTCGAAGGCCCTGATGAAAAACTTAAACAAACATATATAACTCAGCCGGCTCTTTTTGTACACAGTTTTGCCCTGACAGGATTATTAGCCGGTTACAATATAAAACCTGTTATCGCAGCAGGACATAGTCTCGGTGAATATTCTGCTCTTACCGCTGCAGGAGTCGGAGAATTCGATGATATATTACAGATTGTTAAAGTCCGCGGTGAATTAATGCAGTCAGCGGGGGAAAAATCTCCGGGTACAATGGCGGCGCTGATCGGTGGTGACAGAGACGGAGCAGAGGCGGTTTGTGAGAATGCCCGGGAAAAAGGTATTGTGCAGCCTGCAAATTTTAACGCCCCCGGACAAATTGTTGTTTCAGGTTCTGTTGAAGGTGTAAGGGAAGTTATCCGGATTGCCAAAGATTTTGGATTTAAAAGAGCATTGGAGCTTAATGTCAGCGGAGCATTTCATTCTCCGCTTATGGCTGATGCGACTGCAGGGCTGATCGAAAAGATCAAGAGTACAAACTTGAAAACTGCTAAAATCCCTGTAGTGGCAAATGCAACAGCTGTATCCATGACCGAACCGGAAGAGATCAAAACTAATCTCGAAAAGCAACTGTTAAGTCCGGTTTTATGGAGTGACTCAATTATGTTTATGTCTGAGGCAAATGTTGATGCATTTGTTGAGGTTGGTTCCGGGAAGGTCCTGCAGGGATTGTCGAAAAGAATCATTAAGGATATTCCCTGTTATAATATCAGTACATTGGAAGACATAGACAAGTTTGTCGAAGAACTTAAGTAATCAATGATTTTATGTCAGCAGGAGATATTTCTGTGGAAGATTTATATAAATTAGATAATAAGACCGCAGTAGTTACTGGATCAGGTCAGGGAATAGGCAAAGAAATAGCACTAACCCTTGCAAAAGCCGGTGCGAACATCGTGATCAATGATGTGAATAAAGAATCCGCCGAAAAAACAGGAAAAGAGATTGAATCCACAGGCGTGAAGTGTTTGGTGGAACCGGTTGATATTACAGATACAGATTCTGTTAAGAAGATGTTTGATAATGTTGTCAGTGAATTTAACACCGTGGACATATTGGTAAATAATGCGGGAGTTGCCCGTGACGGATATATAATGCGATTATCGGATGAACAATGGGATACTGTTCTCGATATCAACCTCAAGGCAGCCTTTAAATGCATCAGAGCTGTTACAAGAACGATGTTCAAGCAAAAAAGCGGCTCGATCATTAATATTTCCTCTGTAATCGGAGTAATGGGAAATGCCGGCCAGGTCAATTATGCAGCTTCAAAAGCAGGGATCATTGGAGTAACAAAATCCGCTGCAAAAGAATTTGCATCGAGAGGTATAAGAGTTAATGCAATAGCGCCGGGTTTTATTCAAACCGCCATGACCGAAGCGATTCCGGAAGATATTCAGAAACAATATATGGATGGTATTCCGTTAAAAAGATATGGGACCGTAAATGAAGTTGCAAACCTGGTACATTTTCTCGTTTCTGACGCTGCCAGTTATATTACCGGCCAGGTTATTAATGTAGATGGGGGCCTGATTATTTAACTGAAAAGTGTTAAAAGAAATTATAAGTTAAATATTTTATCAAATTTGGTTTAATAATAAGAAAATAACATAAGTAATAATAATAATTGAAGGAGGACATTCATGTCTAACCATGATGAAAGAATCAAAGAAATTGTTGTCGAGCAGTTAGGCGTTGACGCCAGTGAAGTAACTGAGGACGCAAAATTTATCGAAGACCTTGGAGCAGATTCCCTTGATACGGTCGAACTTGTAATGGCTTTAGAAGAAGAATTCGATATAGAAATTCCCGATGAGGAAGCAGAAAAACTTACAACAGTTGGTTCCGCAATTAAATATCTGGAAGAAAATTTAGGTTAATATAATGAACCGAAAAGTATTAATTACCGGAATGGGAGCTTTAACTCCAATTGGTAATAATATTACCGAATATTGGGACTCATTAAAAAGCGGTAAAAACGGAATAGACAGAATTACAAAATTTGACACGTCAGAATTCTCAGTGAATATTGCCGGTGAATTAAAAGAGTACGATCCATTAAATTCCATTGATAAAAAAATGGCAAAAAGAATGGACAAATTTGCCCAATATGCTGTAACTACTGCAAATATGGCTGTTGAGGATTCAGGAATAGATTTTGAAAAAACTGACAGGAATAAAGCAGGAGTTATTGTTGGATCCGGTGTTGGCGGTTTAGGCACACATGAAGAGCAGAACCGAAAACTTATTGAAAGGGGTCCCGGTAGAGTCAGCCCGTTCTATATTGTTATGATGATTGCAGATATCGCCCCCGGGCATATATCCATATTACACGGCCTAAAAGGACCAAATTATTCTGTCACATCTGCTTGTGCAACTGCTTCACACGCGATAGGCGATTCTTATATGCTGATCCAGAGAGGCGATGCTGATATTATGATATGTGGCGGAGCCGAAGCTGCTATCACTCAAATAAGTATCGCCGGTTTTGCTAATATGAAAGCACTTTCTTCTAATAACGATCCTGCTAATACAAGCAGACCGTTTGACGCTGAAAGAGATGGTTTTGTTATGGGTGAAGGTTCAGGAATTATTATCCTTGAATCCGAAGAAAGTGCAATTAAGCGTGGTGCTAAGATTTACGGCGAATTAGCAGGTATCGGATTTACCGGTGATGCTTATCATGTAACCGAACCGGCACCCGAAGGTGAAGGAGCAGTAAGATCAATGAAATTGGCTTTAGCTGATGCCGGTATGGCTCCGGAAGAGATTGAATATATAAATGCTCACGGGACTTCCACACCTTATAATGATAGAAATGAAACTATTGCCATTAAAACTGTATTTGGTGATTATGCATATAAAATCCCGGTTAGCTCAACAAAATCCATGACAGGTCATCTGTTAGGTGCTTCCGGTGGAATTGAGATTATTGCTGGAATATTAGCTATGAATAACTCATGTATTCCGCCGACTATTAATTATAAAAATCCTGATCCGGATTGTGACCTTGATTATGTCCCGAACAACTCCAGAGGACAATCAGTAAAATCGGTATTAAGCAATACTTTCGGTTTCGGAGGTCATAACGCTTCTTTAGTTATTAAAGAATACAAATAACAGCCGGATTACTGATGTGATCTATATAACTTAAATCAGGTTAATTTAGTATAGTATTAAATATTTATGAATCCTGTTATTAAAAATTGGTTCTATTTCTTTTTCCCAAAAATATACCATTCCAGACCGCGTGGAGATCATATCGACTGGAATGAACTGGAGAAACGTCTAAATTATAAGATAAAAAACAAAGAAATTTTCAAAGAATCTTTGAGACACCGCTCCCATCCATCCTGCTCAGGTACTTCACCGTCTTTATCTAATGAAAGACTGGAATTCCTCGGAGATGCTCTTGTGAATTTTTTTGTTGGAGAATTTCTATATATTAATTTCCCGGATTCTGCAGAAGGAGATCTTACAAAAATGAGATCGACTTTTGTCAGTAGAGAATTCCTCGCTAAAATAAGCCAGGAGATGGTTCTTGGGGAATTTCTGTTTTTAGGCGAAGGAGAAGAAAAATCAGGCGGCAGAAAAAAAGACTCTATCCTTTCTAACGCTATGGAATCTGTGATCGGTGCTGTATATATGGATAGTGGTATAGAAAGTGCCCGCAAATTTGTTGAAACCATGGTAATGAAAAACTATGAAAAAGTAATAAAATCCGAGGGTTTCAATTATAAAGGCGATCTGCTGGAATATATCCAGAGAAGACACCTGCCCATGCCGAAATTTATTACAAAAAGAGAAACTGGCCCTGATCATAAAAAAATATACACTGTTGCCGTTCAAGTCGGGAAAAAAATAATGGGAACCGGTAAAGGTAAAAGTAAAAAGATTGCCGAGCAGGAAGCCGCAAAAATCGCTCTTGAAAAAATTAACAGCAATTAGATTTGACCATTGAATCAGATATATATTGTTCCAATAAATAGAGAGTCCTATTATGATCAATTATACCGATTCAGATATTAAGTTCTTTAAAGCAGAATTGAAATCAGAAGTTTATGAATCGATTTTGCCTCATATGATACAATCAGATAAAGAAAACACCCTGCCTGAAGAATTGCTCAATTTCTATAAAACCAAAAATCTCTTCGAATATTTTTCAGTGGATAATGCAACGGAATTAAGAAATTCACTTCTGTACACTGTTGCTGCGGCAGAAGCTGTCAGCCAGGGTTGTGCAGGTTTTGCTTCCGTTTTATCTGTAAATTTTATTGGGCAGGCTTTGGTATTTTCTTATTTGGATGACAAAAATCGGGATTTATATATAGACTACCTGAATGGCTCAAAATTAATTGGTTATGCAGGTTTTTATGAGAACTCATATATTAAAAACAATGATTTACCGGTAACATATAAAGATGATGGTGCAGAGGTTGTAATAAATGGAGAAATAAAGCACGTTTTGCTTGGATCCAAAGCCTCCGCTATTATACTTACTGCTGAAAAAGAAACAGAAGATACAGATAAAGTCTATACTACTTTTTTTCTGGATATCTCCTCAGACGGAGTCGAAATAGAAGAAAACCTTGAAACCATCGGATTATGCTGTCTTCCCGTTAATTCCATTAAATTGAGAGATGTCAGAATTCCCCGAAAAAATATTTTGGGATTAGCAGAAAAAGGTTTAGAAGTACAAAAAAACTATGATACCATCGCAAGACTTTATGCATCAGCAATTGCAGCAGGAATAATAAAAAATTCATACCTGAAATCATATCATTACAGCCGGGAAAGAGAACAGTTTGGAGTAAATATCGGCTCATTCCAGGCAATAGAAGATATGATGATCGACATGAAAATTGCATATAATGCTTGTGAATCCATGATCTCCGCTTTGATCAATGATATTCTAAACGATATTGTCTATGCCGAATGTCCCGCCGCAGAAGTTAAATTATTCGCTGCTGAAGCAGCTATGAAATCAGCTATAGACTCTGTCCAAATACATGGGGGTTACGGTTATATGAAGGATTATCCCGTTGAAAAGCTCTTCCGCGATGCAAAAATGCTGCAGATCTGCTTTGGAACACCGCATTTGCTCAAAAGACTGATCGCAAATAAGTTGTGACTTATATCACAGAAAAATATTGTAAAAAAAAGAACCTTGACATATTTCTTTGTAAATAGTACATTCGTTTGAAAACTAATGCTGTCCAATTTCAAACATATTTCATAAATCAGTTCATTATTTCATTTCAAAATCCTTAATTTTTGGTATTACCCTGAAATAGGGCAGTTCTGTTTTTAACCTCAAATATCAAGAACTTTACAAAAGGATTTATTTTGGCTTCCAATAAAAGATTAAAAAAGGATTTTATAGTTAATTTTCGGGGAATCAGGGGCAGTTATCCTGTCAGCGGAAAAAACTATATCAAATACGGTGGTGATACAACATGCTATGAGATTATAGCCGGGGAGTGTACAATTATTGTTGACGCCGGCACCGGTATTGTCAATACCGGTGAAGATATGATGAATAAGTATTTAAAATCCGGAAAGAATCCTTCTTCCCGCACTCCAATAGAAGCAATCATTTTATTTTCTCATTACCATGTTGACCATTTGCAGGGACTGCCGTTCTTTACTCCGATTTATCTGCCCGACAGTACTTTTTACATGTATGGTCCGGATACATCCGATTTTACTTTCGAGGAAGTACTCACACAGTATATTTCCGCACCTTATTTTCCTGTAACCTGGAAAGATATGCATTCTCTAAAGATATTCCGGTCAATTTCTCAGGCTGAAACGATCTATTGGGGGCCTGATAAAGGTATACCGTCAGTTGTAAATAACTTAAGAGAAACCGACAGGAAAAATCGTATTGAACAGGATTCGCCAATCCGGATATCTGTGATGAAAAGTTATGCCCATCCTAATGAAGGTGTAAAGGTGTTTAAAATTGAATACAATAACAAATCTGTTGTTATTGCAACCGATGTAGAAGGATATATTTCCGGGGATACCAGATTGATAAATTTTTCAAAGGGTGTCGACTTGTTGATTCATGATGCAGGTTATCTCTCTGAAGTATATAACTCAAAAGATGCCTGTAAACAGGGATACGGGCACAGTACGATGGAAATGGCTGTTCAGGTTGCCAAAAAAGCAAAAGTGAAAAAGCTTGCTTTGGTACATCATGAACCGACCAATGTTGACAAGGTTGTTGATGCTGTTGAAAGGAAAGCAAAGAAACTGTTCCCCAATGTATTTGCCGCTTTTGAGGGACAAGTTGTGAAATTATAAATAAATTATCAGCAGTAAACAAAAAACAGCCGGACGATCATCCGGCTGTTTTTATTTTAGAATATTTTTATTAACTACTGTGCCAGTAGCATTGCCTTGAAGAATTCCCGTTTTGTTCTGGCAATATGAGATATTGAGATCTCCTTGGGACAGACAGCTTCACATTCTGCATGATTTGAACAATCTCCGAAACCTTCCTTATCATGCTGGCCTATCATATTTAATGCCCGCTCTTTAGCTTCGACACGTCCCTGGGGCAGAAGGGCAAATTGCGATATCTTAGCCGACATAAATAGTGTTGCCGAAGCGTTGGGACATGATGCAACACAGGCTCCGCAGCCGATACATGATGCAGCATCCATAGACCTGTCCGCATCTACTTTCGGTATCGGAATGTTGTTGGCTTCAGGTGCGCTCCCGGCTTTCATGGATATGTATCCACCAGCCTGTATGATCCTGTCAAGAGCAGTCCTGTCCACTACAAGATCTTTAATTACCGGAAACGGTTTCGCTCTCCATGGTTCTATTGTTATGGTGTCGCCATCTTTAAAACTGCGCATATGCAGCTGACAGGTGCAGGTCTGTTCCGGACCATGAGCGATCCCGTTTATTACCAGGCTGCACATTCCGCATATGCCTTCACGACAGTCATTATCAAATGTTATCGGATCTTCTCCCTTTTTTATCAGGTTTTCGTTCAGAACGTCAAGCATCTCTAAAAATGATTGATCCGGTGAAATATCCGAAACAGAGTATTCAACCATTTTTCCAGGAGAACTCGCATCTGCCTGTCGCCATATTTTCAGTTTTAGCGTCATATGTTTACTCATTGCGATATCCTCCTATTTATAACTGCGCTGTGACAGTTTGACATTTTCGAATTTTAACGGTTCTTTATGGAGTTCAGGTGTTTTATCATCACCCTTAAATTCCCATGCGGAAACATAAGAGAAATTATCATCATCACGCTTTGCCTCACCTTCCTCGGTCTGACTTTCCTCACGGAAGTGACCGCCGCAGGATTCATTACGGTCAAGTGCATCCCGGGCCATCAATTCGCCTAATTCAAGATAATCAGCAACCCTTCCGGCAAATTCAAGCTCCTTATTCATTCTTTTCGGATCATCGGAAACATTAACGTTCTCCCAGAATTCTTTTCGGATCCTCGGGATTTCCTCTAATGCTTTTTTCAGACCCGTTTCATTCCTCGCCATACCCACATGATCCCACATGATCAATCCAAGCTCTCTGTGAAATTCGGTAACGGTTTTATTTCCCTTAATCGAAAGGAGTTTATTTATCCTTTCATTAACATCATCAATTGCTTTGCCGAATTCTGAATGATCAGTATTAACATCCTCAAAGTTGGCTGTTGCAAGGTAATCACCTATCGTGTAGGGTATAACGAAATATCCGTCGGCAAGACCCTGCATCAAAGCGCTTGCACCGAGTCTGTTTGCTCCATGATCGGAGAAGTTCGCCTCACCCATAACATAAAGACCCGGTATGGTACTCATGAGGTTATAATCGACCCAGAGGCCTCCCATTGTATAATGTATGGCAGGATAGATCCGCATCGGAACGTTATATGGATCCTCGTCTGTGATACGCTTATACATGTCAAAAAGGTTACCGTACCGTGCAGTTATCACATCCTTGCCAAAATGATCTATTGCATCTCTGAAATCCAGGTATACTGCCAGACCTGTATCACCAACACCTCTACCCTCATCACAGACGTTCTTAGCATTTCTTGATGCTACATCCCTCGGTACAAGATTACCGAAACTCGGATATATTCTTTCAAGATAATAATCACGTTCCTCTTCCGGAATATCATTCGGAGACCTGTTGTCTCCCTGTTTCTTCGGTACCCAGACTCTTCCGTCATTCCTTAAACTCTCACTCATCAGAGTTAATTTTGACTGATATGTTCCGTGAACAGGAATACATGTCGGATGGATCTGCGCATAACAGGGATTTGCGAAAGCTGCTCCCTTTTTATAGCAGCGCCAGGCAGCTGTCGCATTGGAGTTTTTTGCATTTGTTGAGAGATAAAAAACATTTCCGTAACCGCCTGTGCATACTATAACAGCATGAGCTTCATGTTTTTCTATCTCTCCTGTTACAAGGTCTCTTGTTATTATTCCGCGTGCCTGTCCATTAACCAAAACAAGATCGAGCATCTCTCTTCTGGCAAACATTTTTACTGTTCCGGCATTTACCTGTCTCATAAGAGAACTGTAAGCGCCCAGAAGAAGCTGCTGACCTGTCTGCCCCCTTGCATAAAATGTCCTTGATACCTGTGCACCGCCGAACGAACGGTTGTCAAGCAGTCCTCCATATTCCCTCGCAAAAGGAACACCCTGTGCAACACATTGATCAATGATGTTGTTACTTACCTGAGCCAGGCGGTAAACATTAGCTTCTCTTGATCTGTAATCACCGCCTTTTACCGTGTCGTAAAAAAGCCTCCAGATACTGTCGTTGTCATTGGGATAATTTTTCGCAGCATTAATGCCTCCCTGGGCAGCTATACTGTGCGCCCTCCTTGGAGAATCGGTAATGCAGAAATTCAGGACATTATAACCAAGTTCTCCTAATGATGCCGCCGCAGCTCCGCCTGCCAGTCCTGTTCCCACAACAATTATTGTGTACTTCCTTTTATTCTTGGGATTCACCAGCTTTAAATCGAATTTATGTTTATCCCATTTTCCTTGAATCGGTCCGTCCGGGATCTTTGAGTCTAATTTCATTATGCACCTCCCGTAAAAAAGATATATAGCGGAATCGCAACAAAACCTGCAGCAAGAACCAGCGCAATTGTAATTCCTAAGCCGTAAATGAACGGAGAATAACGGGGATGAGATACACCAAGAGACTGAAAAGCGCTCCAGAAACCATGACGAAGATGAAATCCCAATAACACAAGTGCAAGAACATATGTAAATGTGTAGACAGGATTACTGAACGCATCATATACTCTTTGGTAAAGATCTTCTTCGATCTCAGAGCCAACTCCGTACTTAAAGTTTGATATATGTAATACCAGAAAAACTATTACTACAAATCCTGTAAAGATCATTGTAACTGAAGAAATAGTTTTTCTGCTGTTGCCCCCGGCATTACCGGAAACGTGATATTTTACCGGTCTCGACCTGAGTTTGCTGAGCCATACCGAAAAACCTGCTAACATATGAAAAAGCAGCGTCAGTATCAAGGCGGCTTCAAAAAAGTATAATAATTCACCCGTGCCTATAAGAAATTCAGCATAGCTGTTGAAGTGGCTGCTGTCACTGCTGAACAACATAAGGTTTCCGAGAAGATGAACAGTAATAAAACCTGTCCATATCAAGCCCGTAAATCCGCTTATGAATTTCTTGCCGACGGATGACCAGAGTGTTGAAGAAAGAGTAGTCATCGCAAAACTCCATTTTGTGAACTGTAACATGAATAAGATATAAATTATCTTGATATTTTCAGTTGATGAAAATACCTATTATTTATTTCTTTAAAGAATGCCGAATATAAATACCAGAAAAGTCATCAGTATGAATATGGGTAATAAAATTAGCACCGACCATAACATATAACCCAGAAAAGTCGGCATTTTTGTCCCTGCCTCATCAGAAATAGCTTTAACCATGAAATTCGGCCCATTTCCGATATATGTCATTGCCCCGAAAAATACTGCACCAAGTGAAATAGCCCTCAGCATGATCTCCGAAATACCGGTTTCCGCAACATGAGGAGCCGCAAGACCCATTCCCTTGGCAAGAGTAAAAAATGTCAGGTATGTAGGAGCATTATCCAGAAATGCTGAAAGACCGCCTGTAAACCAGAAGATCATCCAGGGTTCGTTCAGCCCTTTCTCAACAAAAGCCGTACCGTGAGTTTCCAGATAATAGAGCGCTGGCATCATTGTAAGGAAGATACCGGCGAATAAATATGCAACTTCCATCACCGGGTGATAGGTGAACCTGTTTTCTTCCCTCAGTCCTTCCGGAGTAGTATTTAGAGAAGCGGCAACCATCAAAATCATAACAATTTCCCTGAAACCAATTACATATACATGGAAAATTTGAAAATGGAACGGATCCGGAAGAAATGCCACTGATAGTATTACTCCGCCGAGCCAGAAAAAATTTATTAATCCTGCAATCTTCAGAGGCTGTGCCTTACCTGTCGGTTTTGATGGCTCATGTTCGAATTGTTCTTTTTTGAATTTCATCGTGTCATACAAATAGAAAACAGTTAAAATCAATACGTTTGCAAGAAGCCATTGCGGCCAGAGACCGAAGGTCCAGCTAAATGGCACACCGTTAAGGTAGCCTAAGAACAGAGGCGGGTCGCCTAATGGAGTAAGACAGCCCCCTATATTGCTTACTGAGAATATGAAAAATATTACAACATGTTTAATATCTTTTCGTGCGGCATTGATCCTTAGAAGAGGTCTGATCAGCACCATGCTTGCACCCGGAGTCCCGATAAAAGATGCTATAACTGCGCCGATACTGAGAATAGTTAGATTGACTTTAGGGGAACATTTTAATTCCCCGCGGAGTACGATCCCACCGGAAATTATAAACAGCGATCCCACATAAATTATAAATGCAATATATTCCTCGATAGTGTGCTGGAATTTATGTGTGTCAAAGAAAAAGAAGAATACACCTACAGGAATTCCGAGGACCAATGCGATTAGTAATTTGTTGTTGTTGTTTTCCCACCAATGTTCCCATTTTAAAGGGACAATAGCTATACTCAGCAGCATAAGTACAAATGGAATTGTGTAGAAAATCGAAAGACTTTTTTCGCCATGTTCTGATTCCTGCCCAGGTTCCTGCCCGAAAATATCTGAAACAAAAACAGTTAAAAGCATTACAATAAG